>DNGH01000241.1 GCA_003486285.1 Actinomycetota bacterium | reverse complement strand
CCGCCACCGGTGCGCTGCTGGCGATCGTCACGGGAACGGTTCCCGATCAGGCGCCGACCTGGGAGTGCGGGGTGGTGCAGCGCCGGAAGGGCGAGGTTCGCCCGGTGATCGGCTCCGGGGAGATCACCGAGACCGTGGCCGGGGTGGATCTTCGCATCAGCGCAGATGCCTTCTTCCAGAACAACACCGCGGGGGCGGCGGCGCTGGTCGATCTCGTCGCCGGGGCACTCGTCCCCCAGCCGGGCGAGACGATGCTCGATGCCTACGCCGGCGGGGGCCTCTTCGGTCTCACCGTGGGGAAGGCGGCGGCGGGCGTGATCGCGGTCGAATCGGATCCCCTCGCCGTCGGCGACCTGCGTCACAACGGCACCGCCGCGTCCGTCGAACCCCGCGTGGTGGCGGCGCCGTTCGCATCGGCTCAGATCGGCGGCCGCTGGGACGTCGCCGTGGTCGATCCGCCCCGGGATGGTCTCGGGGCCGCAGGCGTCGAGGCGGTGACCCGCGGTCGCCCCCGGGCGATCGCCTACGTGTCGTGCGACCCCGCATCGCTCGCCCGGGACTGCCGCACCCTGGCGGAGACGGGATACCGGCTGCAGTGGGCGGCCCCGGTCGACCTGTTCCCCCAGACGTTCCACATCGAGACGGTGGCGGCGTTCGCGGCGGGGTGAGCCAGCCGAGGTTACCGGTTGCCGGTTCCCCGTTACCCGCTACTTGTCGGTCGGTTTCGGGCAGCGGGTTTCGGGTATCGGTCTCGGGTATCTGCCATCGGGTATCCGGTAACCGGTGGGGTATCCGGTAACCGGTAACCGGTAACTGGTGGGGTAACCGGCAACCGGTAACTCTCTTGGGGGCCTTCCGCCCCTGGCCGGAGGCCACCACCGGGAGCAGGCTGTCCGGTGGAGCGAGAGGTGAGGAGCCTATGAAGTACCAGATCGAGCGTGATGAGGACGGCCGCTGGGTCATGCGCGAGGTGTGGAAGCGCGGCGCGGCGGTTCTTGCCGACCCACTGCTGAACAAGGGCACGGCGTTCACCCCTGAGGAGCGCGAGTTGTTCGATCTCGAGGGCCTGCTCCCGACCGAGATAACCGATCGCGACGCTCAGGTCACCCGGGGGTTCGAGCACATCTCGACCAAGGGCAACAACCCCCTGGAGAAGTACATCGGGATGGCAGCTCTCCAGGACCGCAACGAGACCCTCTTCTATCAGGTCATGGCCGCTCACATCGCCGAGTTGATCCCAATCGTCTACACCCCGACCGTAGGCCAGGCCGCGCTGTCGTTCAGCCACCTCTTCCGTCGCGGGCGCGGCCTGTGGATCACACCGGACCACAAGGGGCGGATCCACGAGATTCTGGGCCACACCCGCAACGCCGACGTTCGACTGATCGTGGTCACCGACAACGAGCGCATCCTCGGTCTCGGCGATCAGGGCGCCGGTGGCATGGTGATCCCGGTCGGCAAGCTGGCGCTGTACACGCTCGGCGCCGGGATCCATCCCGCCTTCACGCTCCCCGTGAGTCTCGACGTGGGCACCGACAACAAGGCACTCCTCGAAGATCCGCTGTATGTCGGCTGGCCGCATCCCCGGCTGCGGGGTCGGGCCTACGACGAGTTGGTCGAGGAGTTCGTCGAGGCGGTGCGGCGGCGCTGGCCGCAGGCCTTGCTGCAGTGGGAGGATTTCAAGAAGGCCAACGCGTTTCGCTTGCTCGATCGCTATCGCAATGTGCTGCCTTCGTTCAACGACGACATTCAGGGGACAGGAGCGATCGTCGCCGCGGGCCTGTTGGCCGCGGGCCGGGCAACTGGTGTCAAGATCCTGGATCAACGGGTGCTGATGGTCGGCGCCGGGGCGGCCGGGGTCGGGATAGCTCGTCAGATTCGCCATCTCGTCGAGGCCGCCGGTGGTCCGACCGACCCCAACCAGTACCTGGCGATGTTCGACACGGCCGGTCTCGTCCTCGCGGACCGGGACGGCCTCGATGAGCACAAGGTCGAATTCGCCTTCGCTCCCGCGGTTGCCGCCCCAACCGATGACCTCGTGGGCTTCATCGACAACTTCCACCCGACCGTGCTGATCGGAACCACCGGACAGCCGGGAATCTTCGGGGAGGCGGTGGTGCAGACGATGGCGCGGCATGCCGAGCGGCCGCTGGTGATGGCGCTGTCGAATCCGACCAGCAAGACGGAGGGCATACCTGAGGAGATCGTCAGGTGCTCCCAGGGCCGGGCGCTGGTAGCCACCGGCAGCCCGTTCGACCCGGTCGCGTATGGCGAGCTGATCGTCCCCGTGTCGCAGTGCAACAACGTCTACGTGTTCCCCGGAATCGGCATGGGGGCGATCGTCTCCCGGGCCAGCAAGGTGACCGATGCGATGTTCGCTGCCGCCGCCGAGACATTGGCGTCGCTGGTTTCCGAAGAGGACCTTCGTGGCGGGGCGCTGTATCCGCCGATCGAGCAGTTGCGTCCCATCAGCCGGGCGATCGCCTCGGCGGTGGCGCGTGCCGCTCGCGACGAGGGCGTTGGCGAGTTGATCGGAGACGCTGCCATCGAGGCCGCCCTCGACGCCCAGATGTGGGACCTGGAGTACCCGCGGCTGGAACCGGTGTAAAGAAGTCATCAGTCGTCAGTCGCCAGTCATCAGTCGCCCGGAGAACCCGAGCCGGTGCCGGTCCATCGCTAGGGTCGCGCCATGAGACTCCTCATCCGGGTCGTGGAGACGCTCCTCGCTGGCGCCGGCGGCGGGGCCATCGCCTACTTCGGGGTCGAGGCCCTCACCGGCGACACCGGCGTCGCCGCCGCCATTGCCGTGCCTGCGGTCCTCAACGGTGGGTTCGGCGGAGCCAGGCGCATCTATGCCTGGAAGACGATCGGGGGCTGGGGCGCCTTCATCCTGGATTCGTCGTGGGCCCTGGTCAGCACCACCGTCGGGGTGGCGGTCAACCTGGTCAATCTCGTCAGACGAGGCAGCGGTTTCGCCCCCGAATTCAGCGTGCGCCAGAACCGCCACGTGTTCGCCGTCGGGTTCGCCCTCAAGCGTGGTTTCGCCAACACCCAGGGGCCGGTGATCAGCAATGCCACCTGCGGCCGGGGCGACCCGATCGCGAACCATCGCAATCTCATCGAGCGCCACGAGGGCCTCCATGTATGGCAGCAGCGCTGGTTCGGGCCGATCCATCCCCTCGTCTACGTGCTGTGGGGGCTGTTCGGGGCGGTGGTGGGGGTGGTCTACGGAGCGTTATCCCGCAAGCGCCGCGTCCACAAGGTTCGGATCGGGAAGTTGGTGGAGACCGCTGCCTACTACGACAACCCGTTCGAGTACTGGGCCTACCGCAACGACGGGCGCTGGGAGGCGAACAACGCCCATCCCGCGCTGAAGTGGGGGAGCTTCAAGTGGGAGAAGACGTAACCAGTCCCCCGTCGCCAGTCCCCGGTCTCCAGTCGGGTCCCCAGTCCCCGGTCTCCCGTCGCCGGCCTGCGCTCGGGCGTTCCGACATCGGGCACGGCCCACTTGGAATCTGGTCGCCATGGGGAACCTCCCGCACCGTGACACCGTCCTAGGCCCATGCGCCGCATTGCCACCGCCCTCGTCCTCCTCGTCCTCCTCCTTGCCGCCTGCGGCGGTGACGCGAGCGGCACCCCGACCACCACCGCGGCCACCGGGTCCAGGGGGACCATCCACATCAGCGGGGGCATCGCCGGAATCGACGAGACCTGGATGCTCGCCGCCGACGGCACGGTGCTCGGCCCTGAGGAGTACCTGGGTGCCATGACCTCCGACGACCGGGCCCGTCTCGAGGCCGCAATCGATGCCGCCGGGTTCTTCGACCTGGACTCCGAGTACCTCCCCGACGACCAGTGCTGTGACCGGTTCCTCTATGAGCTCACCGTGACCCGGGGCGGGGTGACCCACAGCGTGACCACCCTCGACGGCGCCGATGCCCCGGAGGCGCTTTTCCTCCTGATCAACACCTTCCTAGAAGTGGTTCGCCCCGAGCTGTGAGCCATGAGCCATGAGCC
>DNGH01000117.1 GCA_003486285.1 Actinomycetota bacterium | reverse complement strand
GACCGCTGACCGCGACTCCTCATCCGCCCCGCGCCCACTCCACGACCCGGGCGCGTTCCTCGTCCGTCATGAGCGTGGCGTTGTTGCGCGGCATGAAGCCCGAGGCGACCACCTCGGCCACCAGGGGAGCGCGCGCTGCCAGGTCCGCCTTCGTTTCGAACACGACTCCCTTGGGAGGAGCGGAGACGCGGGGCTGAGTGGGCTCGTCGGCATGACATGGCGTGCAGCGCATCTGCACGATCGCAAAGACGTCGTCGGGAACATCTGCGCCACTGATCTCGGCGGGGGCGGCGGCCACGGCAAGAGCGAGCATCGCCGCCACCGCCGCGGGAAGGATCCAGAAGTTGCGCTGCCCCCGGCCCCTGAGGTTGAACCAGTGCCGCACCGCGGCTCCGGTCAGCGCCAATCCCCCCAGCAGTGCCCAGTTCCACTCGGCGGCGAAGGTGGAGGGGAAGTGATTGCTCACCATGATGAACACCACGGGGAGGGTGAGGTAGTTGTTGTGCAGTGAGCGCAGCGCCGCCTCCGCACCGGGAGCCGGGTCGGGGGTCTCGCCCCGGGACATGGCGTCGACCATCTTGCGCTGGGACGGGATGATCACGAAGAACACGTTGGCCGCCATCAGGGTCCCGATGAGCGCTCCGGTGTGGATGAACGCGGCCCGTCCGGTGAGGACCTGCGAGTAGCCGAAGGCGGCGCCGACGGCGAGCCCGAAGCCGATGGTGGCGAGCCATCCCGGCCGACTCCGCAGCCATCGGCACAGGAGGTCGTAGGCGAACCATCCCGCCACCAGGGTTCCCACTCCGAACAGCATCAGGCCCCAGCGCGGCAGGTCCCAGCGCCTCGCATCGATCGCGATCCCCGACGGACCGAGGTAGTAGACGACGAACAGCAGGGCGACGCCGCTCGCCCAGGTCGAATACGCCTCCCACTTGAACCAATGCAGGGTGGTGGGGAGCCGCTCGGGCGCCACCTGGTACTTCACCACCCGGTAGAAGCCGCCACCGTGCACCGACCACAACTCCCCGGCGACCCCGGGTTCCGGCGACTGCGGCGGCCGGATGTGGTTGTTCAGCCAGTTGAAGTAGAACGAGGTCCCGATCCAGGCGATGCCGACGATCACGTGGATCCAGCGGAACGCGAGATCCAGCCACTCTTGGAGATGCCCCTCGAGCACGCCTATGAGCCCCGGTAGGTGGTATAGCCGTAGGGGCCGAGCAGCAGCGGCACGTGGTGGTGCTCTGCCGGATCGATCACCCGGAAGGTCACCACGACCTCGGGATAGAACGCGGTGGTGCCGAGGTGGGCGCCGGTGGCGAAGGTCAGTCGGTAGACCGCGGCCTCGACTGGCTCGTCGCCGAGCAGGTCGGTGATGCGTCCCGAGGCGTCGGTGACCCCACGTCCCACCACCGCCCAACTGTCACCCTTGCGCACGGTGACGGTGACCGCGATCCCCGCGGCGGGGCGCCCCGCGGCGAGATCGAGCACGTGGGTGCTCAATGACATCCCGGCTCCTCATGGCGGTCCAGTCGAGCCGTGGCTGCGCAGCTGACAGCTGACAGCTGACAGCAGACAGCCAGAGCCAAGTGCACTGTCATCTCGCGTCCCCTCTCGCGCAGGTTCAATCTAATTCCACCAGCTTGCGCAACCGGAGCAGCATGATCTTCTCCTGCTCGGCGGCGGCATCGAGGAACTCCGTGTCGGGATCGTTGGCCAGGCGGGCGCGACACGAAACCAGCATGTCGGCGGCGGACATCCCCGTCGCAAAGATCAGGAATTCGTAGCCGAAGCGGGCCTCGTAGTCGCGATTGCACTCCACCAGGGCGTGGCGCGTCTCGTCATCGGCCGCGGCCACCCCCGACTGTTCGGCGCGTGACCAGGTGGCGAGCCGATCGGTGCCGGGGCGTTGCTCCCCGATGCGGGGATGGGCGGCAAACGCCTCGAGCCAGTCGTCCTCGGAGCGGATCCACCACTCGTCGGAGGCCGCGGTGAGCAGGGCATCGAGATCGGCAAACGGGCGGCGGTCGGCCATGGCCGCCGCCCACTCCGCCGAGGCGCAACAGGCGAGCATTTCCAGCACGGCGGCGTCGCGCGGGGCTTGGTTCAGTCTGGTGAGGTCCATGGTTCCGTGCTCCTTCCCCATGCCCGGAAGCGGGCGACGCCACCGTCGGGGTGGATGTCGAGGCGGAGGTGGGTGATCGGTCCGGTGTCGATGAGGTCGTCGAAGCGGTGCGGGGTGTCGGCGGTGAGGGCGGTCTGCTCCAGCAGCGGTCGCCACTGCTCGGGCGGGGGAATCTCCACCCCGGGGGCATCGGCGGCGAACACCGCCGCAGCACCCGGGGCATTCCCCTTGAAGTGGGTGGTGTCGATCTCGATCCGTTCCACCCGGCCGCGGCCGGCGAGCCGGATGATCGCCCAGTCGTGGCCCGGGCCGCGGCGGCGGCGGGTCTCCCAACCGTCCCACATCCCCAGCGGGGAGCCCTCGACCAGCATCCGATTCGGGGACGAGTAGTGGCGGTTGGAGCAATCCACGGCGCGGGCCCCGCTGGCCAGGGCGGCCAGGTCGAGCCGCGACCCGTCGAGGAAGCCATCGGGAGCAGTGGGATCACCCATCACCCGGAGCCGGGCCACGCCGCCGTCCGGATGGATGACGAGGCGAAGGTGGGTGGCGAGCGTCGGGCGGGCCAGCGGGATCTCCACCCTGGCGTCCCCCTGAAGCGGGGTGCGGGGGACCACCTCGATCCAGTCCGCGACACCGGGAACCGCGCGCGGGAAGTGAGCCACATCGATCGAGCACGATTCGGGGTGGTTGCCCGTGAAGAACGCGGTGTCCACCACGACGCGGTGCACGATCCCGATGAGCCCGAGTTGCAGCACCGCCCAGTCGTGGCCCGGTTCGCGGCGCCGCCGGGTCTCCCACCCATCCATCCACTTGCCCCGGTCGGTGTAGCGGTGCGGATCCCACACCGGGTCGGCATCGGCGATCAGGTTCTCCTTGGGGGCGAAGAAGTCGTCGTTGGCGTCGAGCAC
>DNGH01000001.1 GCA_003486285.1 Actinomycetota bacterium | reverse complement strand
CACCCAACGGCACCGCACCCAAGGGGACCGCACCCAACGGTGAGGCGGCGAGGGAGGACCCGGCCGTCTCCAACAGGACCGCCAGCTCATAGAGGCTGGTGTCGCCGGTGGCGCCGAGCGAAACACAGGTGAAGGCGAACCCGCTGAGGAGGCCACATCCGCCGACCGCCCCCAACGGCACCGCCCCCAACGGCGTACCCGCCAGGTCCACCGCCCCCAGGGGAACTGCACCCAGCGGCGTACCCGCCAAATCGACCGCACCCAGGGGCACCGCACCCAAGGGCACCGCCCCGAGAGGGACCGCGTCCAGCCGAACGGCGCCAAGCGGCACGGAGCCCAAAGGGACCGCACCCAGGGGAACGGCACCCAACGGTGACGCGGCGACATCGAAACCGGAGAGTTCGAGCTCGAGCAGCGTCGTGGTCCCGGGATCGCATACAAAGCCTTGGTCGGTTGCGGCGTCGCAGCCAGTCCCAACCGCACCGAGGGGCACCGCCCCCAGCGGCAGCGCCCCCAGGGCGAGCGACAGCAGCGACACCGCCCCCAGCGGGGTGGCGTCGAGCGAGACCCGGGCGATGGTCACCGACGCGAGATCAGAGCCGGGATTGTCGGCGGCGTAGGCGGTGACCTCGGACAGCAGGATCGTCTGCAGAGGGCGTCCGTCGAACGGCGTCCCGGCCAGCAGGGCCGACCAGCCGCCCGGATAGTCGACCGTGACCGCCCCCAGCGGCACCGAACCCAGCGGCACCGCACCGAGGGGCACTGCACCCAGGGGTATGGCCCCCAGCGGCGAGTCGCCGAGGTCGACGGCGCCCAGCGGCACCGCCCCCAGCGGCGACGCCGAGGCCGACGACCCCTGCGCTGCCCCGAACACCGCTTCGATGGGGATGTCGATCAGGTTCACCGAGGTTGCTCCGGGCCCCGTTTCGGCCAGGTTTACCGTCACCTCCAACGTATCGACGACGACCGGAACCGCTTCGTCGACGCACTCCGAGAACTCCGAGGTGAACCCCTGAGGCACGCTCAGGAGTGCGGTGACCACCTCGCCGGGGGCGAGGACCGCGTCCACCCTCACGGAGAACTCGGTGGTCTCGTCGACATTGGTCACGTCGGCCGCTCCCAGGAACCGCTCCCCCTCCCCGAAGCCGGAGGGATCGCACTCGGAGTTGGCGAACACCGCGATCGTGAAATCGGTGAGAGGCTGGGAGATCGTGCCGGTCACGTCGACGAAGGGGCCGGTTTCCATGTCGTCGCCGTCGCCGGTGCTGACCGCATCGATCGTGGGGGGTGCTAGGGGCGCCGGCTCGACGTAGTCGATCCCCAGCCCGCCGTTGTCGTGGATCGAGTTGTTCCGGATCAGGGAGCTGGCCACGTTGCTACTGAGGCTGATCCCCGCCCCGGTGTTGAAGGCGATCTCATTCGCGAAGACGCTGCCGATCCACAGATCCGAGCCGTCCGCCGACACTCCCGCCCCGCCGTTTCCGAGGGCACCTCCCTCGGCGTCGGTCCCGATCTGATTGCCCTCGATGAAGACGTCGATCGCCGTGGGCGAAGAGACGCTGATGCCATTGCCCCTGTTGCCGGAGATCAGGTTCCCGGGGCCAATCTCAGCAAACGAGCCGGACCCGTTGAGGGAGACACCGGTGCCGTTGGGAACGGCGGCCGTGCCGGCCTGGTTCGTCCCCACCCGGTTGTTGGTGATCGTGGTGTTGGTCGAGCCACCGGCCACACCGATCCCGTACCCAGGGTTGCCGGAGACGAGGTTGCCGTCGATGAGGGTGTTGGCGGAGGACGCTTCCCCGCCCGCCTCCACGGTGATCCCAAAGAGACCGTTGGGGATGGCCGCGTTGCCGGCAAGGTCGGTGCCGACGGTGTTGCCGGAGATGGTGCTGTTGGTGGCGCCCTGGAGGAGGATCCCGATCGTGTTCGCGGACACCAGGTTGTCGCGGATGGTGGCGCCGTCCTCCCCGAACACCGAGATCCCCTGACCGCCGTTGGGGCCAGCCACGGAGCCGGAGGGGTTGACTCCCACGTGGTTGAACTCCACCCGGGCGTCGCTCCCTCCGGAGGAGATGCTGATGGCGTTGCCCGGCCACCCGGTGATCGACAGGCCCCGGACCACCACCCCGGGACCGACAATGGAGAGGGCGGAGCCGGCGTCGCCGGCCGCCGTCCCGCTCAGCTCTACCACGGGGGTATCCAAGTAGTCGGGCTCGGTGGTGGCGTCAACGACGGTGAAGTAGCCGAGGGGCGGCAGGTCCTTGGTGGGGGTGATCACGTGGGGCGCGGTCCCGTCGAAGGCAAAGCGGATCGTGTCGGCACCCACACCGGCGTTGGCCTCTTGGATCGCGGCTCGCAGGGTGCAGGTGTTGTCGGCGTCTTCGCCGGTGTCGCACAAGCCGTCGCCAGGTGAGAAGTCGGCGGTGTCTCCGGTGTTGTCGACGACGAACACGCTCCCCGCGCAGGGACCCACAACCAGGTCCTGCATGACCGCGTCCCCATCAAAGGCCCGCACGACCACACCCCACACGGTGTCTCCGACCGTGAAAGGCTGAGTTCCCGGTGCTAGACCACCCTCGACTCGCCAACGGTCGGGACCGATGCTGGTCGCCGTGTAGTCCTCGACGGGTCCGTCCACCCAACGATCAAACGGCGGAGAAAGAAACGTTTCAACCTCCGGAGGCTGCGCTGCAGAGGTGGTGCCGGTCTCGGAGTCGAAATTCACCGCAAATCGCTCCAGGACCGGGGGGAAGGGACCGTCGTCGGCGTTGACCCGGAAGACGATCTCGGCAACAGCCGTCGCGGTGAAATCCACCGAGAATCGGAAGGTTCCGTCGCTCGCCACGCAGACTTCCGCTCGATCTACCGAAGAAGCCGCCCAAGCCGCTGGAACAGCGACCAGCAGAGAGGCCAACGACGTCGCCACGAGCAGGAACGCCGACCAGAGCGCGGTCGGTCGTCTCACGG
>DNGH01000128.1 GCA_003486285.1 Actinomycetota bacterium | reverse complement strand
GTGCCGGGTGCCGGGCGACGGGCGACGGTTCGGGCGGGTAGCGGGTAGCGGGTAGCGGGGACCGGGTAGCGGGGACCGGGTAGCCTCTCCCCCGATGTCCACCCGCAGGGTCCGCGACAACGCCGGGATGCCCCCCTGGATCCCCCGGCTGCTGGCGGAGATCGTCGCCATCGTCGTGGGCCTGTTCATCGCCTACCACGTGGTCAAGGCGCTGCGCGGTCTCATCATCATCATCGTGATCAGCCTGTTCCTCAGTGTGGCGCTGGAACCCGGAGTCAACTTCCTGGCGCGCAGGGGGTGGCGGCGCGGGCTCGGCACGGGAGCCATGTTCCTGGGCCTGGTGGCGACTGCGAGCATCTTCGTGGGTCTGATGATTCCGTTGATCGTCGGTCAGGTGAAGCTGCTGGTCGATCGCCTCCCCGACTACATCGATCAGATCTCGGAGTTCGCCGCTCGTTTCGGGATCGACTTCACGGGCAAGAACCTCACGGAAACCGCCGGCGAGGTCGGTGGAGACCTCTCCGATTTCAGCAGCAACCTCGCCGGGCGCATCTTCGGCGTGGGGCAGACCCTGCTCAACACCGTGTTCCAGTTGCTCACCATCGGCCTGTTCACCTTCTACATGACGGCAGAGGGGCCGAAGATGCGCCGTGGGGTCTGTTCGCTGCTGCCGCGGCACAAGCAACTCGAGGTACTGCGGGTGTGGGACATCGCCATCGACAAGACCGGGGCCTACTTCTACACCCGCACCCTGCTCGCCGGAATCTCGACAGTCCTGGGCTGGGCGGTGTTCACGATGATCGGCCTCGACTTCCCGCTCGCCCTGGCCCTGTGGATGGCGATCATCTCGCAGTTCGTCCCTGTGATCGGCACCTACCTGGGAGGTGCCCTGCCGGCGCTGATCGCACTGCTCGACAGCCCGGGCAAGGCGATCGCCGTCGTCGCCTTCGTGATCGTCTACCAGCAGATCGAGAACTACTTGCTGGCGCCAAGACTTACCGCGCGCACCATGTCCCTGCATCCTGCGGTGTCGTTCGGGTCGGCCATCGCCGGTGGCACGCTGATGGGAGTCCCGGGCGCACTGATGGCGCTGCCGACGGTGGCAACCCTGCAGGCCTTCATCTCCACCTACATCGAGCGCTACAAGGTGGTCGACTCGCCTCTCACCGCGGAACCGCCCGAGCGGCTGCCGAGGCAGGAAGCCTGAGCCGCCTCAGGCGGCGACGCGACGCGCCGGTTCGGGCAGGGTCAGTTCGAACACGCTGCCGGATTCGTATTGGTAGGTGAGATCGCCTCCCATCAGGCGGGCGAGGCGCCGCGACACGGGGAGTCCGAGCCCGATCGATCCCGGCAAGCCGGCGTCGCCGCTGACGCGGGTGTAGGGCTGGAACACCTTGTCCCGATCCGCCGCCGGGATGCCGAAGCCGTCATCGCACACCCGCAGATAGATCCCGCGGTCGTGCCGCCCCGTCTCGATGGTCACGTTCGCACCTCCATAGCGGCGGGCGTTGGTGAGAAGATTGCGGACGATCTGACGGAGCCGCAGCGGATCGGCCCAGGCCACGATCTGCCCCTGGGTCAGGATCGCCGGCTGGGGGCCACTCGGACTGCTGGCGAGCATCTCCACTACCTCTTCATGGAGATCGACCACCTCGGGGTGCACCGAGATGGTGTCGTCGCTGCGCGCCGCCACGAGCAGGTCGTCGACGATGTTGGAAAGCTCACGGCTCTGGTCGGCTATATACGAGATGAACTGTCGGGTCTCGTCGAGCCCGAACTCGTCGGCGTGGTCGCGCAGTTCGAAGGCCATGCCGAGGATCGTCGTGATCGGAGTCCGCAGCTCGTGCGACACCGAGGCGACCAGTTCGTCCTTGGAGGTGATCAGCGCGGCGAGTTCCCGCTCGGCGGCCCGAATCGCCGAGACATCGGCGATGGCGACCACCACGTGCCCCAGGTCCATGGCTCCCGCCTTATCGCGGGCGACCGCCCAGGAGAAGGCGAGATCGAGGGGGCGCCCATCCAAGGTGATGCCGTTGACCTCGAGTGCGAGGTGCCCGCGGTCCTCCCAGACGGCGACGAACTGCTCGACGAACGAGTCGAGCAGGTCGGCGCTGGGCGACTCCGGAACGACTCTTGACAGGGCCTCATCGGTGGAGCTGGCGGAGATGAGGGCGACGCCCGCCGGGTTGACGTCGACGTACCGCACCAGCGAGAGGAGGTGCCGGGCCTCGGCGGCGTTCCTGGTGATGTGGGCGCGGAGGTCGATGACACCGGAGGCGCGCAGCTCGGCGAGCCGGGTGGCGACGGCGGTGAAGTCCTCTTCCCAGATCGCGATCGGAGCCAACTCGAAGACGGCACGGAACCGCTCGGCGTTGATGCGGGACTTCTCCTCGATCTCACGCCGCTGGGTCACGTCTTCGATCGAGCCCTCGAGATACATGAGGCCCCCGAAGTCGTCGCGTACTGCCTGGGCGTATCCGCGCACCCAGATCACCGTCCCATCGGCGGTGCGCATCCGGTGGTCGAACCGCTGCGGGGCCTGGTCGTCGGCGAGCGATCTCGAGAGGCCGGCCCAGTCGTCGGCGACGACGTGGAGGTCGCCGATCGGCGTGCCGGCAAGCGATCCGGCGGGTCTGCCGAGCATGCGGCACAGGGCGGGATTGGCGTCGATGATCTCGCCCTCGACGGAGGCGCGGAAGAGCCCGATCGGGACGCGTCGGAAGATTTCGAGCCGGACGCGCTCGCTGTTCTCGAGAGCATGCTTGGTGAGGGTGACTGTGAGCACGCCCAGGGAGAAGCAGGCGCCGGAGACCACCAGGTTCGCCATCGTGTCGGAGAACGAGGCCCGGCCGAACATCGGCCAGGCCAACTGGGCGACGAGGAGGAAGGCGATGAACGCGGTGAAGCGGCGTCGGGCCCTGGCGTCGAGCAGCAGGCCTCCGACCATGGCGATGACCGCGATCGCCGCCCACAACCCCCCGCGCACCATCGGCGGGGTGATGGCGCCGCCCAGGAAGACGGCCGTCCCGGCGGTGTAGAGGGTGGGCCTCGCATCGGCGATGGCGCGGCGCCGCTGCACCATGCTGACGAGGCCGAAGATCAGCGCCAGGCCGGCCATTACGAGGTAGGCGAAGTCCGCCGTGTCCAGGTAGCCGATGAGGTAGGCGACACCCGTCAGCGGGCCGACCCAGCACCCCACGCGGATGGTGACGACGTTGAGGTCGCGCCACATCGCTGAAGTCGAGGTGTCGCGGGTGACGGCGCGTCGGCGCGACGCCAGGGTTCGCCCGGGAAGGTCCATGTCTTGATCTATCGGCGCACTCCCTCGGGGCCTTGACCAAGAGGTGGTGGGGGCCGGGGAAGGAACCGGTGGCACAGGAGTGGATTGCCGCCATGGCTCGGCGACCCCTGGCGGGGTGGTCGGTGGTCGTGGTGTCACCGGCACCTCGAGGGCGTGGTCGCCCTGATGCCCTTCGTCGAGGTTGTCGAGGGCACGCCGGAGTTCGAGGCGTGGTTCGAGCTGCTGGAGCCGGCGCTCAGCCGGTTGTGACCGGGGTGATCTCCACCGGGATGCCGTTCAACACCGCGTTCCCGGAGGGGACATCGATCGCGGCGGCATCCACCAGGGCATTCAGGTTGGCGCCGGGATGGCGCGCCGCCACGGCGAGCGAGGCCTGCGGGTCGTCGTGACCCCACCCGTGTGGCAGGCTGGCCACCCCCGGCATCATCTCGTCGCTCACCGCCACGTTCGCCTCGACGGTTCCCGCAGCCGAATGCACCCGGGCGCGCCCCCCGTCGCTGAGTCCGAGACGGGCGGCATCGGCGGGACTCACCAGCAACGCCGTGCGATCGCGTCCCCGCATCAATGAGGGGATGTTGTGCATCCAGGAGTTGTTGGAGCGGATGTGGCGCCGCCCGATCAGCAGCATCGCGGCGGGGGCGGTCTCCAGGTGGGCGGCGAGACGGGGGAGGTCGGCCACGATCGCCTCGGGGGCGGCGTCGATGAGATGGTCCGCAGTGGACAGCAACCCGGGGAGCCGCGGCTCGAGCGGTCCGAGATCGACCCCGTGGGGTTCGGCCTCCAGCGCCGCCAGGGTCAACCCCTCCCCGGTGCCAAAGGCATCGCCGTAGGGTCCGGTACGCAGCAGGTAGTCGAGGATGCGCTCTGGGCCGCGCCGGGAGGCCAGCATCGCCATGATCTCGCCGGGATCGCGACTGAAGATCGGCGAGTCGGGATCCGTCACGTCCCGTCCCACCTGGCCAGCCATTCCGATCTCGTCGAGCATCGCCAGATCCGCGTCCGCACCGAGCCCGGCGGCGATGGCGGTGAGGCGGAGCAGGATCTGCCACTCGTCCGGCCGGCCATCCGTGATTGGAAGCGTCGCCGGCGAGTAGTTGGCGACGTTGCGCACCGACAGTTGCCAGAACGCCAGGTCGTAGTGGCTGCGCTCCAGATGTGACGGCGGCGGCAGGATCACGTCGGCGTGGCGGGTGGTCTCATTGCGATAGGGATCGATCGAGACCATCAAGTCGAGCGACTCCAGGGCCCGGCCCAATCCCTCCGAGTCCGGGGTGGAGCGTGCCGGATTGCCCGCCACCGTGATGAGTGCCCGGATCTGTCCGTCGCCCGGGGTGAGGATCTCCTCCGCCAGTGCCGCTACCGGCAACTCGCCGAGCGCCTCCGGTTGCTGCCGCACCCGGCTCTTCCAGCGCCCGGTGGTGAAGGGGCGGCGGCGCGGGGTCTCGGTGGCGGCCCTCGGGAACATGGCGCCACCGGGCCGATCGAGGTTGCCCGTGATCAGGTTGAGCACATCGGTGAGCCACGAGGCCAGGGTGCCGAATGCGGCGGCGTGGGTGCCGAGGCGGCCGTACACGACCGCGGTGGGGGCGTCGGCGAGTTCGCAGGCGATGCGACGGGTCGTCGCCGCTGGTATCCCAGTGGGGCCGGCGACGCGGTCCGCATCGAAGCCGACGAGAAGATCGGGGAGCCGCTCGATGCCGCGAATGTCTCCAGCCAGCCTGCCGGCGTCGCGATCGCCGCGGCGGAGGATCTCGGTCACCAGGGCGGCGAGCCAGGCGGCGTCGGTGCCGGGACGGATGAAGAGGTGTTCGTCGGCCAGGTCGGCGGATTCGGTGCGACGCGGATCGACCACCACGACACGGCCCCGGCGTGCCCGGATCGCCTCCATCCGACCCGGCCAGTCGGGGGCCGTCGCCAGGCTGCCGTTCGACGCCTTGGGGTTGGCCCCCAGCATCAGCAGGTAGTCGGTGCGGTCGATGTCGGGCACCGCGATGGTGAGCGGGTGTCCGAACATCAGCCCCGACGACACGTGCTTGGGCATCTGGTCGACAGTGCTCGCCGAGAACACATTGCGAGTCCCCAGCGCCTTGACCAGGGGACGCACGTACAGAGTGCCCGCTAGGCCGTGCACGTTGGGATTGCCCAGGTACACCCCGATGGAGTTGCGTCCGTGCTGCTCGCGGATGGGGAGCAGCCGAGCCGCGATCTCGGCGAACGCCTCGTCCCAGGTGGCGTCGGTCCAGACGGCGCCGCGCCTGATCTGGGGTCGGCGCAGTCGATCGGGATCCTCGTGGAGTTCTCCCAGCGTCGATCCCTTGGGGCAGATGAAGCCCTGGGAGAAGACGTCGGCGCGATCCCCGCGGATCCGGGTCACCCGGCCATCGTCGACGGTGACCTCCAGGCCACACGTGGCCTCGCACAACGGGCAGGTGCGGTAGGAGGTGGCAGCCATTGGGAGAGGTTAGGAAGTCTTCAGTCATCAGTCGTCGGTCCCACGGCCCTCACCCAGCCGCGGAGGGGCGCTCCTGCTACCATCGGTCACGACTCCCATACACGTCCCTGGAGGTCCCTTGAGCACCACCGCCTGGATACTCGTCATTGTCATCCTGTTGATCGTCTTTGGTGGCTTCGGGTTCACCCGTCGGCGCCGCTAACCCTCGACCCTCGTAGGCAACGTTCCCTGTGGGTGGCTCATCGAGCCACCCACAGGTGTGAACCGGGCACCCACTGCGCCTCCTGCGCGGAGGTCAGTCCGCAACCGGACGGCACACCAGGCACGGGCGGTACCCGGCGTGACGCGCCTCCTGTTCGGAGGTGAAGTCGACCCGATGGGTGGCGCCGATGCGGCGGGCGCGGTGGCAGGTCGGGTGGCAGAAGATCCCCGTCGTGTCGCTCCCGGTGAAGCGGACGCCGCGTCCCGCCAGGTTGCTGAAGGCCGAGACGTCGAGTCCTTCGGCAGCGAGGAGGATGCGCTTGTTCTCCGGATCGCCCAGGGAGTAGTCGCCAAAGGTGCCATCGGAGCGCACCACCCGGTGGCAGGGGATGATCAGCGGCACCGGGTTGGTAGCCAGTGCAGTGCCGACGGCGCGCACCGCCGCAGGCTTGCCGATCTCCTTGGCGACCCAACCGTAGGGACGGACCTCGCCGCGCGGGATCTTCGCCGTCGTACGGAGCACGGCGGCCTGGAACGGGGTCAACCGGTCGAGATCCACCGGCAGGCGGCCGGGCCGGCCGGCGGCGATGGCGGCGTCGAGGTGGGTGGCGATGCGCGGCGGCATCCGGTCCACGGCGATGGCGCGCCGGCCGTAACGGTCCTCGTAGGTGGTGACGAAGCCACCGGGATCTCCGGCCAGCTCCAGGGCGGTGACGCCCTTGTTGCCGAAGGCGACGAGCACGTCGCCGAGCATGCTGTGGCGGCGGACGTAGCCGTCGGCGATGCCCGTGCCGACGAGCACGTTGGGGAGCAGGCCGTGGGGAGCGTCCACGGCGAGTTCGGACAGTTCTGCGGTGAGGCGATCGGACATCATGGGCGCACCTCCTCGATGCGGGAGCGGAGACGGGCGAGGCCGCGATGGGCGTCGGCCTTGACGGTGCCGACGGGACGGCCCAGTGCTGCGGCGACCTCCTCGTAGGGGAGGCCGACCACGTGATGGAGCACCACTGCGGCCCGCATCGGCCAGGTGAGCCGCTGCAACTCCGCAGCGAGCCGTTCCTCCTGGGTGCGATCGATGGCCTCGGCTTCGGGGCCCGGGGAGCGATCGGTCGGGTCGACCGTCAGGTCCGCCGTCACCGGGCGCCGGCTGCGGGTGCGGTGATGGTTGCGGCACAGATTGGCCGCGATGGTCCACACCCACGCCGCCGGGTTCATGTCGCGAATACGGTCGGTGGGGTAGCCCTGCAGGGCGCGATAGGCGCGCAGGAACGCCTCCTGGGCGATCTCCTCGGCGTCGTGGCGATTCCCCACCAGGCGCAGTGCCCCGGAGAAGACACCGGCCGAGGTCTCCCGCACCAGGTCGGGAAACGCGCCATCGAGGTCGGTGGCGAGCGCGGCGGCGAGATCGCTGGGGGTCACGGTCCTCATGCTCGCTTACAACCCCGGATCATGCCGAGTGGTTGCAGCGGCGGTACCGTCTCGGGACATGGCGGGTTGCTGCGATCCCAGTGGGTACCGGCGGGTGTTCAGTTCGGCACAGGCCGCCAAGGCGGTACGGAACTTTGAGCGCAAGGGTCTGGACGGCACGGCGGCGCCGATGATCGCGGCTCTGCAGGAGCGCGGCATCTTCGGGTCGACATTGCTCGAAGTGGGCGCCGGTCCGGCGACGGCCCTGGTGACCCTGCTCGAGGCGGGCGTCGCCCGCGCCGTGGCGTACGATATCTCGCCCTCCTATGAGAAGGTGGCGGGAGCCCTGCTCCAGGGACGCGGCCTGCAGGACCGGGTCGAGTGGCGCACCGGCGACTACCTCGCCGCCGATGATCGGAACGATGCGGACGTCGTGTTCCTGAACCGGGTGGTGTGCTGCTATCCCGAGATGGCGCCCCTGGTCGATGCGGTGGCGGCGCGCACCGGACGGCTGCTGGCGTTGTCCTATCCGCGCCGGCGTTGGTACACGCGCGGGGCGATCCGGGTCATGAACGGCTACCTGGCCCTGCGCCGCGTGCCGTTCCGCGTCTTCGTCCACGATCCCCGTGCGATCGCCGAGCGGGTATCGGCCGCCGGCCTGCACCCGGTCGCCTCCGGGGGGACCGCTACCTGGGAGTGGAGGGTGTGGGAACGCTGACATCGGTGTCGGCTGTCGGCTGATGTCACACCCGGCGACGCACCCGCAGGTACTGCGCCCAGATCAGATAGGCCGCGGCGGTGCGGTGCGGCGCCCATTGGGCCGCGGTGGCGCGCAGTGCCGCCCCCGTCGGCGGGCCATCGAGGCCGGCGATCTCCCCCCAGCCGATGCGCAAGGCCAGGTCGCCCGCCGGGAAGACGTCGCGTCGCCCCAGGCAGAAGACCAGGTAGCACTCTGCGGTCCAGACTCCGATGCCGGGCAACTGCACCAGACGCGCCACGCTCTCGTCATCGGCGGCGGCGTCGAGTGCGGTGAAGTCGATGCCGGCGGCACCGATGGCGCGGGCGTAGGCGGCCTTCTGTGCGGTGAACCCGCAGCGGCGCAACGTTGCGGGGTCGGCGGCGGCGATCGTCTCCGGAGTCACCGCCCCCAGCGCAGTGGTCAGGTTCGCCCACATGGCGTCGGCCGCTTCGATCGACACCAACTGCCCCAGGATGAGCCGCACCAGTCCGCCGTAGCCGCCGCCCCACACCTCGATCCCCAGTGGGATCCCATTGGAGGCGAGACGCGGGTCGCGCCGCACCAGGGTGCGGGCGTCGCGCTGGATCTGCCCGGCCGGGGTCACAGGCAGCCGGTGCCCTCGCCGTAGAACCACAGCGCCCCCAGGGCGGGGATGGTCGATGCCGGCAGTGCGGCGCGCAATGGGGAGCGTGCCGCCGCAAAGACTTCGGCGTCGTCGCAGGTGACGGTCTGGAGTTCTGCGAGGAGGGCGGGCCAGATCACCTGGAGGTCCACCCCTTCGTCCACTGCAGTGATATCGGTGATGAACCCGTCAGGGGCAACGGGGAAGATCGCCGGCAGGGTCTCCGGTACCGTCTCCCAGATCGTCCGGAGCGCCACCAGGTGATCCACGAAGGAGTCATGGACGGCGCGGTGCAGGGCGTCCGGTGGGTTGAGGACCACCAACTCGGCCAGGGCGTCGTCGATCGTGGCCAGCACTTCGGGCGCCAGGGTGACGGCCATGAGGCTGCGCACCCCATCGCCAAAGGCTTCGGGCAGACGCATCACCGGGCGATACCGGGCCAGGAACAGCCGGACCGCGTGCTCGACTCCGGCGTCGTAGTCGAGGAGGCCGGGAGGACGACACAGGTCTGCGGTGATCCCGGGCGTCACCTTGAAGCACCAATCCGGCTCGAGGCCGACGGCCAGGGCGCCGGCCCCCGCTTCGATTCGCAGCCACTGGTAGGCGATGATCTGTAGCTGGTCACCCGTGATCGCGGCGTCGATCTCCCCCGAGGCCAGGAGCAGATCTCCGACGAACCGGGTGTAGCGGCCCAGGTCGGCCTCGAGGTCGGTCTCGTCGAGACGGCTCACCCGGTCGTAGAGGTCACCGGCGGCGGCCGTGGTTCCCAGACCAGACAGGGTCTCGTAGAGGTTGGCTCGGGACTCCCTCCTGTTGTCGAGCCAGCGGTGCAGGCCGCTCACCGCCTGATCCAGTTCCAGCGGGATCGGTCCGAGGGTGTCGGCCAGGTCGGGGGCATCGCCGCCGCACGCGGTCACGATGAGCACTACGGCGATGAAGCGACGCACCCTCTCAGGCTACCGAGGGATGGTCAGGAGCGTTCCGGCACCTGGCCGACCTCGACGACGTTGCCGTCGCAGTCCTGGAACCAGGCCGCCCGGTGCTCCCTGTACTCGAACCGACCGTTCGCAGTCTTGAACCCGTCGGCCGCGGAAGCGAATCCCACGGCGCGAGACCGCGCAGAGCCTTCTGCGCGTTCTTCACGACCTTCCCGTCTCTGCGCACGATCTGCGCGCTTCCCATAACGCAGGGAGCGCACCCGGAGGTGCGCTCCCTGGCATTCGATGCGAGTCGGACTAGCGCTTCTTGGCAGCCGGCTTGCGAGCGGTCGTCTTCTTCTTGACCGTCCTCTTCGCCGCAGGCTTCTTGGCAGCCGGCTTGCGAGCGGTCGTCTTCTTCTTGACCGTCTTCTTCGCCGCAGGCTTCTTGGCAGCCGGCTTGCGAGCGGTCGTCTTCTTCTTGACCGTCTTCCGCGCCGCAGGCTTGCGCGCTGCAG
>DNGH01000086.1 GCA_003486285.1 Actinomycetota bacterium | reverse complement strand
TCACCCGGATCGCCATGCTCGGACAGGTGGTGGCCATCGTGGCCCTGCTGACCATCCGGTCGGTGATCCGCAAGCGTCGGCGCAAGCGGTGACGGCGCACTAGCGGACGCACAACCGCAGGCGGGCCACCGCGGCACATATCGCGCCACCGGCGAGGGCGAGAGTCGGGTCGGATTCGTCCACCACGACATCGCCCTCGTCGCAGGCCAGGAAGTCGAAGGCGCCGGCGATGGCGTTGTGGCCAGTGATCCCTGTGCCCGTCACGGAGCAACCGAGCAGCAGGTCGCGCCCCGGCCCGCCGGTAAGCATGTCGGCGCCGGGACCGCCGCAGATCACATCTGCTCCAGCTCCGCCATCGATCACGTCGTCGCCCCCGCGACCGACGATCACATCGTTGCCATCGGTCCCGGTGATGATGTCGTCATCTGGGGTGCCGACGATCGTGGCCCGGATCCCGGCACAGGACACCTCCGGCCAGGGGTTGGCAGCCGGGTACACGTTCGGCGCCTCGAGCATCCTGGCCCGGGCGGAAGTGCGCTCGAACGACGCCTGCAGCGCGGCGAGGGGTGCGGCGCCGGTGAGCAGGGCGTCGGCGGCCGAGAGGACCCGGTAGGTGCCGAGCTGCACCCAGGTGGGGACGAGGTCGATTCCCTCGACTGCGAAGCCGCCGTCGGATCGCTCGGCCACCCGCACCATGACCATGAGTCCGTCCTCGGTGGCGAAGTACTGCGGCCCCCAGCGGATGTTCTGGTTGGAGAGGTGATTGCCCATCCCATAGACCACGTACTTGTGACCGATGCGGTCGATCGGCTGCACGATGTGGGCGTGGTGGCCCAGGATCAGATCGATGTCGTCCGAGGCGAGCAGAGTCTCAGCAAGGACGGCCTGCTGATTCGTCGGCGTTACGTGGTACTCGCTTCCCCAATGCAGCGACACGACGGTGAACTCGGCCCCGTGCTCCCGCGCCCAGGTGGCGTCGGCGAGGATGGCATCGGCGTCGAGCAGGTTCACCGCATAGGGGTGGTCCGGATCGACGGGCAGTCCGTTGGTGCCGTAGGTGAAGGCGAGGTGTCCGATCGTCACCCCGTTCACCTCGTAGAGCGCGGGAAGGCGCTCGGCCTCGGTGCGAGCGGTGCCGGTGTGGTGCAGGCCGGCGGCATCGAGCACCTCCAGGGTGCTCACCACTCCGGGCCAGCCGGCGTCGTAGGCATGGTTGCTCGCCGTGGAGCAGGTGTCCCAGCCGGCGGCGACGATGGCATCCGCCATCTCCCGCGGCCCCACGAAGCGGGGATACCCCGAGATCCCGGTGTTGGTCGCGCTCAGTGTCCCCTCGAGGTGGCAGATCGAGAGATCCGCCGATGACACCCAGGGCTCGATGTCGCGCACCATCGGGGTGAAGTCGTACCCGGGGCCCGGCACATGGGCGTTGCCGGCATCCACCAGCATGCCGTGGGGGATGATGTCGCCGGCGGCGGCGATGGTGAACGAGCGCGGTTCGGTCTGCGGGGCGGCGGTCCCGGGGAGGCCCACCAGCAGCACCACCCCTGCGATCGCCAGGGTGCGGGGGATCCTCATGGCCGTGGCTCAGAGTTCGTCATCGGGGGTGCGGTCGCGCAGGTAACGCTCGATCTCGGCGGCGATCTCCTCGCCGCTCGCCACCTCGCCGGAGGCGTCGTAGAGCTCCTCGAGATGGGACACGATCTCCTTGACGTTGGCCTGGTCGGCCAGGGCCATGTCGAGGTGGCGGCGCTGGTCGGTGGCACTCTGCACCAGGTCGGCCAGGGGGAGGTCGACGCCGAGGTAGCGCGACACCCGCTCCACCAGGGTCACCACCGCGGGGTGGTAGACGCCGGCTACGTAGTGCGGCACCCGCGCCCAAAACCCCACGGTGGGGATGCCGCGGTCGGCCACGGCCCGTTCCACCACCGAGGCTGCCGAGGCGGGTACGCGCAGCATCCCGGCAGGAAAGTTGGCATCGTCGGAGAGCAGATCGGGGCGTGACGAGGTGGTGACCACGATGGTGGGACGGGTATGCGGTGCCGCCCAGGGGATGCCTCCCAGCGAAACGTGTTGCACCACACCCAACTCCACGGCGAGATCGGCAACCGATTCGCCAAACGCCCGCCAGTGCCAGTTGGGCTCGGGTCCCGCCAGCACCAACAGGTCGCGGCCGTCGATGTGGCGTCGCCGCACCCGGGTCTCGGGCCACTCGATCTTGTCGATGATGCCCTCGGTGAACTCCAGGGTGGGGCGGTTCACCCGGTAGTCGTAGAGCAGGTCCGAGTCGAAGCGGGCCACCTCGACGCCGCCGGCGGCGATGTGCTCGGCGGTGGCGATCCCGGCTCCGCCGGCGCTCACCCAGCCGTTGAAGGCGACGATGAGCGCCGGGGCGACCAGGGGCTCGACTTCGGTGCGGTGGTACATCGGGGCCGAGGGTATCGGCTCGGGGTGCTCAGGGCGGCGGGACGACCTAGGGCAAGTCGGGGCAGCCGTCTTCACCGGCGCTTACGTACCAGATCCGCGTGGCCGCCCCGTCGGGGGAGTCGGTGGAGCCGATCACGTCGAACCCGAAGGTCAGGTCCCCCTCGCGGACCAATCCGCGCACCGTGTCCACGAAGTCGGGGATGTCGAAGATGGCGACGAAGTCGTCGTAGGTCGACCCGATCGTCAGCCCGTCCTCGGTGGTGAGGCCGCGGGCGATCGGATCGAGCGTCGCCAGGTCGTTGGAGCGGTAGGCGAACTGGGAGAAGTAGGGGGTGCCACCGGTGTCGGTGAAGTCGGCGACGAAGTAGGCCGGATGGTTGTTGCCCGACGAGTCCCCCTGGATCAGCCAGGTGACGTGGCGGTTGGTGCCGGTGCACTCAGCGACGCCGGTCTCCCAGCCGGAGTCGTCGTGGGGGCCTCCGAGCAGCAGCGCGATCACCGCCACGGTGTTTACCGGGTCGTCGCCGAGGGAGGCGATGCCGATGCCGTCGTCGGCCAGCGTCATCGGCCCGAAGTCGGAGACGAGGACGTTGGGCGAGCGCAACGCAGTGGTGATCCGGTAGGAGGTCTCGGCGGCGGCCTGGATCCGGATGGTGTAGGCCTGGGCGACGTCCAGATCCAGGTCGATCCGGGTGCCGGCGGCGGTGGCATCGATCTCGGTGCCGTCGGCGCCGACGGCACCGATGGTCACCGCTCCCTCGACGACGTCCAGGGAGAGAACCTGACCGCCGCCGGCGGCGAACTCGAAGATCTCATCGTCACCGGGGGCGGCATTGCCCCCGATCTCTCCGGCGAAGACGCCCTCCGGGAAGACGAGCGACCGCGCCTGGGTGCAATCACGGGCCAGCGAGGCAAAGGTCGCCTCGTCGGGGTCACCCGATGGGATCCGGCGCAGTTCCGCCTGGTACCAGGCGACGGCGTCGGCGGTGATGGGCCCAAAGTTGCCGTCCACCGAGACCGTGGATCCAGGCGTGGGCTCGTCGTGCCCGGTGCAGACCAGATAGAACTGCAGTGCCTCGACGTAGGGTCCCTGGCTCCCCTGGAGGATGAACGGGGTCGAGTTCGGGATCAGGGTGATCCGGCCGCCCACGGTCGTGGTGGTGGCGATGGTGGTCGTGGTCGTCGTCGTGGTCGGCAGGCTGTCCGCGGTACAGGCGGCGGCGACGACGGCGAGGAGACCGACTGTGGCGATGGCGGCCTTCATGACCCTCCATTCTACGGGTATCCCGGTTCTGGCGGTCACCCCGCCATCATCCTTCCCGCCGGGCGGGGGGCGGCCCGCCCGTGGTCCGCTCCTGCTGGATTGACGAACCCCGCCCGCGCCCGCAATCCTTGAGCCAACCCAGGAGGCCTCAGCATGAGAGAAGCGGTCATCGTCTCGACGGCGCGCACCCCGATCGGTCGGGCCTACCGCGGGGCGTTCAACAACCTCGAGGGCCCCTCGCTGGCGGCCCACGCCATCCGGGCGGCGCTACAGCGCGCCGGCGTCGAACCCGGCGAACCCGATGACGTGATCATGGGCAATGCCCTCACCCAGGGCAGCACCGGATTCAACATTGCCCGTCAGGCGGCCCTCGCCGCCGGGATGCCGGACACGGTGAGCGGGATGACGGTGGATCGCCAGTGCTCCTCGGGGATGATGGCGATCGCCATCGCCGCCAAGCAGGTGATCTACGACGCGATGCCCATCGTCGTCGCCGGGGGGTTGGAGTCGATCAGCCTGGTGCAGAACCAGAACATGAACCAATACCGGGCAATGGACCCGGCCCTGCTCGAACTGCAGCCGAACATGTACCTGCCGATGCTTCACACGGCCGAGGTGGTGGCGGAGCGCTACCAGGTCGGACGCGATGCCCAGGACGCCTACGCACTGCAGAGCCAGCAGCGCACCGCCGCCGCCCAGGCGGCCGGCCGCTTCGCCGATGAGATCGTGTCCGTGACCACCACCAAACTGGTCAAGGACAAGGAGACCGGGGTGGAGTCGCCGGTTCCGGTGACCCTCGACCGGGACGAGGGCAACCGCGCCGATACCACTGCCGCGGGGCTGGCGGCGTTGGCCCCGGTGCTCGGCGGCACGGTCACCGCGGGCAACGCCAGCCAGCTGTCAGACGGGGCCGCTGCCGTCGTCGTCATGGAGGCGGAACTCGCCGCCAAGCGCGGCCTGCAGCCCCTGGGCTGGTACCGGGGAATGGCGGTGGCCGGTTGCGCTCCCGATGAGATGGGGATCGGGCCGGTGGTCGCCGTGCCCAAGTTGCTGGAGCGCACCGGACTGAAGATGGCCGACATCGGGCTGTGGGAGCTCAATGAGGCGTTTGCCGTCCAGGTGGTGTACTGCCGCGACCGTCTCGGGATTCCCGACGAGCTCCTCAACGTCGATGGTGGCGCCATCTCCATCGGCCATCCCTACGGCATGAGCGGCGCCCGGATGGTGGGCCACGCCCTCCTCGAGGGCAAGCGCCGCGGCGCCCGCTACGTGGTGGCGACGATGTGCATCGGAGGCGGCATGGGGGCAGCGGGACTGTTCGAGGTGGCGTAGGAAGCGACGAGCGGTCAGCGGTCAGCGTTCAGCCAGACGGTGAATCGCGTCACCTTCCTCATGTCTCTGGCTGACGGCTGACCGCTGACCGCTG
>DNGH01000129.1 GCA_003486285.1 Actinomycetota bacterium | reverse complement strand
ATCTCCTTCAGCATGAAGTGCGGATAGCCACCGCGCTCCGCCTGGGCGGCATCCCAGGTGATCTCGAGGGTGTCGCGGTGCACCGGCCTGCCGTCGAGGGTTTCGATGTGCCACCCCTCGGGGGTGAGGTCGACCATTTCGCCGTTGTCCACCACCACGATGTCGCGGGTGTGGTGCAGGATCGCCGTGACGTCGGAGGCGAGGAACATCTCGCCCTTGCCGATGCCGACCACCAATGGGCTGATCATGCGGACCGCCACGATCCGCCCCGGCTCGGCCTTTGCCATGGCAACCAGGGCATAGGCGCCCTGGGCGCGACCGACGGCGCGGCGCACCGCCTCCAGCAGGTCGCCGTCGTACTCGTGGGCGATCAGGTGGGCGAGCACCTCGGTGTCGGTATCGGAGGCGAACTCGGCGCCGTCGGCGGCAAGCGCCTCCTTGAGCGCGAGGAAGTTCTCGATGATCCCGTTGTGGACCACGACGATCTCCCCGCCGGGATCGGTGTGAGGATGGGCGTTGCGGTCGCTGGGCACGCCGTGGGTCGCCCATCGGGTGTGCCCGATCCCGAACGTGCCGGCGAGGGGCGCCTCGTCGAGGACCGCGACGAGCCGCGACAGCTTCCCCTCGGCCTTGGTGACGGAGAGCGCGGTGCCGTCGTGTATGGCCACGCCCGCCGAGTCATAGCCCCGGTACTCGAGTCGGCGCAGGCCGTCGATGATGATCGGGGCGGCGTCCTGCCTCCCGACGTATCCCATGATTCCGCACATGGCGGTGTCTCCCTTTCGTGGGAGACCGGAGGAGGTCCCGCGGGGGTTACCCCGCCTCACATCGCTGCGGCCTCTGTTCCGGGGTCACCCCCGGGTTTTCATCCGCATCGTCACGACCGTGAGCGGCCGAGAGGGCATCCGCCGAGTCTTTCGATGATCCCTCTACCTCGTCGCCCGGGCTGCCCTACGGCGGTCCGGGCCTGGCGCTCCAGTTCGGGTTCTCCGGTCTGGCTTCGTTTGTCAGCCGCGGTAAGGCGGCACAGGTCAGGTTACCCCAGGTCCCCGGCAACGCCACCCAGCTCGCGTCGCACCACCAGGACCAGATCGTCGGCGATGGCGGCGGCCTCATGGCCCTCGCGGGCTTCGACCATCACCCGCACCAGGGGTTCGGTACCACTGGCGCGCACCAGCACCCGGCCCTGGTCGCCGAGGCGCTTCTCCATGCGGCGCACGGCCTCCCACACCGGAACGGCATCGGGGAGGCGCTCCTTCACGCGGACCTGGACGTTGCGCAGCACCTGGGGATAGTCGACCATCACGCGACGCAGCTCCCTGAGCGAGGTGCCGGTGGCGGCGACGACCTCGAGGAGGCGCATCCCGGTGAGCAGGCCGTCGCCGGTGGCGTGCTCGCGGAAGAGCACATGCCCGCTCTGCTCGCCGCCGAGCCCGGCTCCGGTGAGACGCATCTGCTCGAGCACGTAACGATCGCCCACCGGGGTCTCGACCATCTCCAGACCCAGCGCCTGCATGGCCCTGCGGAAACCCAGGTTGGACATGACCGTGCTGATCACGCGGTTGCCGGGGAGACGGTCGCGGCTCTTGAGATGGCGGGCCAGGATCGCCATGATGCCGTCCCCGTTGCACACCACCCCCTCCTCGTCGACGGCGATGCAGCGGTCCGCATCGCCGTCGAAGGCGAGGCCGATCCTCCCCGCGACCCGCGTCGCCAGCATCCCGGGATGCACCGCCCCGCAGCCGTCGTTGATGTTCATCCCGGACGGCTCGGCATTGATCGCCTCCACGTCGGCCCCGAGCCTGCGGAACAACTCGGGGGCGGCCCGGAACGCCGCGCCGTTGGCGCAGTCGAGCACGACCGAGATGCCGGCGAGCCGGTAGTCCGCCTGGGATTCGAGGCGGCTCACGTAGCGATCGAGCGCATCCGGCATCGGCACCTGGATCCCGACATCCTCGCCCTGCACCTCCGCCCAGGGGGCATCGGAGCGATAGCGGCCCTCGATCGACGCCTCACGCTCGTCATCGAGCTTGGCCCCATCCGGTCCGAAGAACTTGATGCCGTTGTCGGCAGCCGGATTGTGGCTGGCAGAGACCATCACCCCGAAAGTGGCATTGGTGGCCCGGGTGAGTTCGCTGACGGCGCCGACCGGGATGATGCCAAGATCGGTGGTGTCGAAGCCGGCGGCGTTGAAGCCCGCCTGCACGGCAGCCGCGAGCATCTGGCCGGATCGGCGCGTGTCGCGCCCCACCACGGCGGTGCCGACGCGGCCATCCCCGGCGGAGCGGGCGAGGCCGAACGCCATCTCGGTGGTGAGTTCGACGTTGGCGAGGCCGCGCACCCCATCGGTGCCGAAGAGTCGCTTCATGTCTGTTCCCTTCGGCAACACCCGCCGGGGAGGTTAGGAAACCGCGGCGCCCTGCGATCCGAAGCCCGGCCTAGCGCTTGGTGTACTGCGGGGCGCGTCGGGCCTTGCGCAACCCGTACTTCTTGCGCTCCACGGCGCGAGCGTCCCGGGTGAGCAGGCCGGCCTTCTTCAGGGCCGGACGCAGCGTGAGATCGTTGTCGATCAGGGCTCGGGCGATGGCGAGGCGGATGCCGTCGACCTGGCCGGTGACGCCGCCGCCTTCGAGCTTGGCCTCGATGTCGAATTGACCCTCGACCCCGGCGACCTTCATCGGCTCGAGCACGCGCAGGCGGTTGGCCATGGTCGGGAAGTAGTCCTCCAGGGCGCGGCCGTTGAGTACTACCTTGCCGGTGCCCTCGCGGAGGCGCACCCGCACCACCGAGGTCTTGCGGCGGCCGACGGTCATGGCAAGCGGCTTGGTCATCGGGTCTCGACCTTTCGAGCGGTGAGGGTGTAGGGCTGTGGCGCCTGACCGGCGTGGGGATGGTTGGGACCGGCGTACACCTTGAGCTTGCGCCCCATCGCCCGTCCCAGGCGATTGCGGGGAAGCATGCCGTTGATCGCCTTCTCGACGATGCGCTCCGGGAAGGTCGCCTGCATCTTGCGGAAGGTCGACTCGGTGAGGCCGCCCGGGTACCCGGAGTGGCGGTAGTAGCGCTTGTCGTCCGCCTTCTGGCCGGTGACCACAATCTTCTCGGCGTTGACCACGATCACGTGGTCGCCCAGGTCCATGTGGGCGGAGAACTTCGGTTTGTGCTTGCCGCGCAGCAGGGTGGCGACCTCGGAGGCGAGGCGGCCCAGGGGCATGTCGGTGGCGTCGACGAGCCACCAGGAGCGCTCGACGTCACCCGGTCGCGGCGTGAAAGTCTTCTGCAATTTCATCGGA
>DNGH01000079.1 GCA_003486285.1 Actinomycetota bacterium | reverse complement strand
CGGCGACCACAGCGACGTGATGACGGCGCGCACCACGGGGTTCGCCATGCTGGCCTCGGCCTCGGTGCAGGAGGCCCAGGATCTCGCCGCCGTGGCCCACGCCGCCACGTTGGAGTCCCGTGTTCCCTTCCTCCACTTCTTCGACGGGTTCCGCACGTCGCACGAGGTCGCCAAGATCGAGCGTCTCACCGATCCCGATCTCCTGGCGATGGTCGACTCGGGGGCGATTGCCGCCCTGCGGGCCCGGGCCCTCGACCCCGAGCATCCGGTGCTGCGCGG
This sequence comes from Actinomycetota bacterium, assembly GCA_003486285.1. Lineage (GTDB taxonomy): Bacteria > Actinomycetota > Acidimicrobiia > Spongiisociales > UBA11373 > UBA11373. Next base: position 2,377 of record DNGH01000079.1, on the reverse strand, counting down.
CTCCGCGCAGAACCCCGACGTCTTCTTCCAGGCACGCGAAGCCTCGAACCGCTATTACGACGCAGTCCCGGGCATCGTCACCGCGGTGATGCGGCGCTTCGCAGACCTGGTCGGGCGCCGCTACCGCCTCTTCGACTATCACGGCCATCCGGAGGCCGAGCGCGTGATCGTGGTGATGGGCTCCGCCGTGGGCGCGGTCGAGGAGACCGTCGATGCGCTCACTGCCAAGGGGGAGAAGGTCGGGGTCGTGACGGTGCGGTTGTATCGGCCGTTCTCGGCGGACGACTTCCTCGCCGCCATGCCGCTCTCGGCGAAGGTCGTGGCGGTGCTCGATCGCACCAAGGAACCCGGGGCATCGGGTGAACCGCTATTCCAGGACGTCGTGACGGTGCTCGCCGGTGCCGCCTCGGATGGGCGGCCGTTGCCGCGCGTGATCGGGGGCCGCTACGGACTCTCCTCCAAGGAGTTCACCGCGGCGATGGCCAAGGCGGTCTTCGACGAGGCGGCTCAGGAGCAGCCGCGCCCCCGCTTCACCGTCGGGATCAATGACGACGTCACCGGCCTGTCGCTCGACGTCGATACCACCTTCAGCGCCGAGCCACCGGGAGTCATCGGTGCGCTGTTCTTCGGCCTGGGAAGCGACGGCACCGTGGGCGCCAACAAGAACACCGTCAAGATCGTGGGTGAGCACACCTCGCAGTACGCCCAGGGCTACTTCGTCTACGACTCGAAGAAGTCGGGATCCGTCACCGTGTCGCATCTGCGGTTCTCTCCGGTGCCGATCCGATCCACCTACCTCGTCGACAACGCGGCGTTCATCGGCTGCCACCAGTTCGGTCTGCTCTCCACGACGGACCTGCTGTCGCGCGCCGCCGACGGTGCCACCCTCCTGATCAACACGCCCTATGGCAAGGACACCTGGGATCGGGTCCCCCTCGAGGTGCAGAGTCAGATCATCGAGCGGCGCATGAAGGTCTTTGGCATCGACGCCGATGCCGTCGCCGAGGAGGCCGGGCTCGGTGGTCGGGTGAACACCGTGCTCCAGACGTGCTTCTTCGCCCTCAGCGGCCTGCTTCCACCCGACGAGGCCATCGCCGCCGTCAAGGAGTCGATTCGCAAGACGTACGGACGCCGCGGCGAGGCGGTGCTGACCCGCAACTTCCAGGCGGTCGACGGTGCCCGCGCCGGCCTGTTCGAGATCCTGGTTCCCGCCACGGCGGAGGGGAAGATGCGGATGCGTCCACCGATCATGGGGGAGGCCACCGACTTCGTGCGCGCCGTCACCGGGGAGATCATCGCGGGACGCGGCGATCTCCTCCCCGTGAGTGCGTTCCCGGTCGACGGCACGTTCCCCACCGCGACCTCCAAATTCGAGAAGCGCTCCATCGCCGACGAGATCCCGGTGTGGGACGCCGACATCTGCATCGACTGCGGCCGCTGTGCCCTGGTGTGCCCCCACGCCGCGATTCGCATCGCCTACGTCGATGAAGCCGATCTGGCCGGCGCCCCCGCCGGGTACCCGCATCGGGCGACGGTGGGCAAGGACTTCCCGGGCAAGCGCCTGGTCATCCAGGTGGCTCCCGACGACTGCACCGGATGCTCGGTGTGTGCCGACGTGTGCCCGGCTCGCAGCAAGGAACTGGTGAAGCACAAGGCCCTCGACATGATGCCGAAGGATCCGATCCTGAAGCAGGAGCAGGAGCGCTTCGACTACTTCCTCACCCTGCCTCCGATCGATCGGCGTACCGTGACGGTGGCGACCCTCAAGGGCTCGCAGGCGCTGCAACCGCTGTTCGAGTTCAGCGGAGCGTGCTCAGGGTGCGGAGAGACCCCCTATCTCAAGCTCGTCACCCAGTTGTTCGGTGACCGCCTCCTGGTGGCCAACGCCACCGGATGCTCCTCGATCTACGGCGGGAACCTGCCCACGACGCCGTGGTCGGTCGACGCGCAGGGACGGGGCCCGGCCTGGTCGAACTCACTGTTCGAGGACAACGCCGAGTTCGGGCTCGGGCTCCGGCTCGGTGCCGATGCCCGGCATCAGGCCGCGGTGCGCGTGGTGCACAGCCTTGCCGGGGCGCTCGGCGACGATCTCGTCGCAGGCCTGATCACTGCCGACCAGACCACCGAGACCGGCATCTTCGACCAGCGGGCCCGGGTCGACGAGGCCCGCAAGCGTCTCGCCGCGGCTAGCACTCCGGGGGCGGCCGCAGCGCTTCCGCTGCTCGACTCGCTGATCCGCAAGAGCGTGTGGATCGTCGGAGGCGACGGTTGGGCGTACGACATCGGCTTCGGCGGCCTCGACCACGTGCTGGCCACCGGGCGCGACGTCAACATCTTGGTGCTCGACACCGAGGTGTACTCCAACACCGGCGGCCAG
>DNGH01000235.1 GCA_003486285.1 Actinomycetota bacterium | reverse complement strand
TGGGCAACTTCGCCACCAAACTGCTGCTCAAGCGCGACGTCGGGATCACGCGGTTGCGCGGCCAGGCCTATCCGTGGTGGCGCCGTCATCTGGTGCCCACGTTCCATCCCGCGGCGGCCCTGCGCGGCGGTGACCGGGTGCTCGAGGAGATGCGGAAGGACTTCGCCCTCGTATCGCGCCTCCTCAGCGCCCCACCACCGGCCCCGGAAGTCTCGGCACCGGGGGCTGCCGACCACGAGCAGCTGGGCCTGTTCGGATGATCCCGTTGCGTTGTCCCGATCCGGCCGACACCCGCGCCGTGGGGCGGCGTCTCGCCTCGCTGCTGCGCCCCGGCGACGTCGTGCTCCTCTCCGGGGACCTCGGCGCCGGGAAGACCCTCTTCGCCGGCGGCATCGGGGACGGCCTCGGCGTCGACCAGCCCGTCGTCAGCCCCACGTTCGTGCTGGTGCGGCAGTACGACGGGCTGCTTCCCATGTTCCACGCCGACATCTACCGGCTGGGATCGACCGCCGAGATCGACGATCTGGAGTTGCCCGCGGCCGCCTCCGATGGAGTCCTGGTCGTGGAGTGGGGTGAAGCCGCCGGCCCGGCCTTCGGGGAGGACCACCTGTTGGTCCGGTTCACCGTCGAGGACGATGGGGCCCGCACGCTGCAGTTCACCCCCCGCGGCTCGTGGGTGGACCGACCGCTCGCAGAGGTGGCGGGATGAGGTTCGTCGCCATCGAGACCGCCACTGCGGCGTCGTCCGTCGCCCTGGTCGAGGGTTCGGAGGTGGTGGCGTCGGCCCGTCGCATCGACCGCAGGGGTCACGTCGGGTTCTTGGTCCCGGCACTCGACTTCTGCTTTGCCCAGGCCGGCTGGGCCCACGCCGAGATCGACGTCGTCGCCGTCGACGTGGGTCCGGGGCTGTTCAGCGGGATCCGCGCCGGCCTGGCGACGGCACAGGCTCTCGCCGGGGCCGCCGGGGTGCCGCTGATCCCGGTGTTCTCCCTCGACGCCGTCGCCCTGGGTGCCGCCACGGGCCATCGCCGCATCTGGGCGGTGGTGGACGTGCGCCGCGGTGAGGTGGCGGCCGGGCCCTATCGCCCGGTGCCGGGTGGGGTGGTGCGCGACGGATCGAGCGAGCTGGTGACGGCGGCCAAGTTGCGGGCGACCCTGGAGTCCGATGCCTCCGATGCCCTCGTCGTCGGTGACTGGAAGGCGCTGCCTGTCGACACGCTGGTCGGGCTCCACGGCGTCAAGACCGGCCGCCCCCGCTACCCGGCGGCGGCTGCGGTTGCCGACATCGCCCGGGGCCGGGCCGAGAAGGGCGAGGTGCCCCATCCCGACGAGGTGCGTCCCCGGTACATGCGGGAGCCCGATGTGACCATCAACTGGGCCGACTACCGCGAGGAGGGGCCGTGGGCGTGAAGACCCCGCTGGTGCGCGCCATGACCCCCGCCGACATCGCCGCAGTCGCCGAGTTGGAGGCCGAGTCGTTTGCCGACCCGTGGCCCCTGGCGTTCTTCTTCGAGGAGCTCACCTTGCCCGGGCGGGAGTACGTTGTCGTCGAGGACGGCGGCCGGATCGTGGGCTACGGGGGGATCATGCTGATCGACCGGGATGCCCACGTGATGACGATCGCGGTTCGCCCCGAACGCCGCCGCCAGGGGCTGGGCACCCAGCTGATGGTGGCTCTGTTCGACGCCGCCCTGGAGCGGGGTGCCCGCAACCTCACGCTCGAGGTGCGTGCCTCCAACCACGGTGCCGCCACGCTCTACCAGCGGTTCGGCTTTTCCGCCGCCGGCCGCCGGCCCCGCTACTACCAGGACGACGAGGACGCCATCATCATGTGGGCGCTCGACGTCGACCAGGCGGAGGCGCGGCGACGCCTCGACCTGATGCGAGGGCAGCCGTGAGCGGTCCGATCATCCTCGGCCTGGAGACCTCCTGCGACGAGACCGCGGTCGGGGTGGTGCGCGATGGGGTGGTCCTGTCCAACGTTCTGTCCTCGCAGGTCGACGAGCACGCCCGGTTCGGGGGCATCGTGCCCGAGGTGGCGGCCCGGGCCCACGTCGAGGCGATCCGATCGCTGACGCATCGGGCGTTGCGCGATGCCGGCATCCACCAACTCGACGTCGCCGCCGTCGCCGCCACCCGCGGTCCCGGTCTCGCCGGGGCGCTGATGGTGGGCTTCGCCTACGGCAAGGCGCTGGCGTGGGCGTTGGACAAGCCTTTCCTCGGAGTGGACCACATGGAGGGGCACCTGTTCGCCCCGACTCTCGACCACGCCGGGTTCGAGCCGCCCGCCGTCGTGCTGCTGGCGTCGGGGGGACACAGTCAGATCGTGCACGCCCGGGCGTGGGGCGACTACGAGACGGTGGGGGAGACGATCGACGACGCCGCCGGCGAGGCCTTCGACAAGGTGGCGCGCTTCCTCGGTCTCGGGTTTCCGGGTGGTCCGGCGATCGATCGCGCTTCGGAAGGCGGCAATCCGGCGGCGGTCGAGTTCCCCCGGGCGCTCGCAGACCGGCCCACCGATCTCTCCTTCTCCGGCTTGAAGACGGCCGTCGTCACCTACATCAGACAGCATCACGCGGCGGGCGATCTGCCGCCGCTGGCCGATGTCGCCGCCGCGGTGCAGGAGGCGATCGTCGACGTCCTGGTCACCAAGACCATGAACGCCGTCGCCCAGACCGGAGTGCGCACCGTTGCCGGAGGGGGCGGGGTGCTGGCAAACCGCCGGCTGCGCCAGCGCCTCGAGGAGGCGTGCGCCGCCCGCAACCTCGCGCTCTACCTGCCGGCACCGGTGCTGTGCACCGACAACGGGGCCATGGTCGCCGCCGCCGCCGCTTTCCGACTCGAGGCCGGGGAGCGGACCGAATGGGACGCCGAGGTGGAGGTCTCGCTGCGGTTGGGGTGAGATTGGCGAGTTCAGAGTTCAGAGTTCAGAGTTCAGAGTTCAGAGTTCAGAGTTCAGAGTTCAGAGTTTGGAGTTCGGTCGACTGCGCATTGCGCATCGCCCATCGCCATTTGCGCATCCGACTTGACAATCCCCCGCTCATATTTTCCTGAGCCCCGTCTGGCACTCTTCCTACCCGACTGCTAGGGTTGGCACTCGCAAGCGACGAGTGCCAACCAGTAGAGGAGGAGATTCGTCGAATGGCAACTACAGCCAAGAAGAAGAAGCCCGCAGTCAAGGCCAAGCCGGTCGCCAAGGTCAAGCGTCGTCATCATCTTCAGCCGCTCGGCGACCGTGTGGTCGTCGAGCCGCGTGAGGAGTTCGAAGCTCGCACCGCCAGCGGCCTCGTCATCCCGGACACTGCCAAGGAAAAGCCCCAGCTCGGCGAAGTCATCGCCGTCGGCCCCGGGGAGTTCCAGGACGGTGCCCGCATCCCCATGGACCTCCAGGCAGGCGACCTCGTCGTCTACTCGAAGTACGGGGGCACCGAGGTCAAGTACGAGGGCACGGATTATCTGATCCTTTCCGCCCGCGACGTCCTCGCCGTGATCCGCTGAGCCCCGAGGAGGAATCAAGAGAATGTCTGCCAAGGAACTCCGTTTCAACGAGGAGGCCCGTCGCGGCCTCGAGGCCGGCGTCGACAAGCTGGCCAATGTCATCAAGGTGACACTCGGCCCCAAGGGCCGCAACG
>DNGH01000190.1 GCA_003486285.1 Actinomycetota bacterium | reverse complement strand
CACAAGGGGGGAGCGATAAGAGTCCGAGCGCAGCGAGGGCGATTGTTGGTACAAAGACCGAGGGACCCTTTCGGGTCCCTCGGTCTCACGCGAATCTGTTGCGTTACTTCATCCCGGGGATGTTCTGGCCCTTGGCCTTCATCTCCGTGAACGCACCGTACGCCACCACCGCCGAGGCGAGAATTCCGAGATAGAGGCCGTACTTGACGAACTCGTTGTTGGTCAGCCAGTGGATCACGATGAAGACGAACGCCGCAGCGCCGAGCAGGAATGCCAACTGCTCGGTCATGAACGACCCGGCAGTCACAGCCTTCTTGCCGAAGGCGGGCAGCAGCAGGACCACCGCACCGGCGATGCCGAGGATGATCCCGAAGATCGCCCAGAACTCCGAGTCCCACCCGTTGATGCTGATCCCGAACACTCCGTGCCACGGCAGGAACGACGCCACCAACAGAACCGCTCCACCGACCAGGGCCAACTTGGCACCCATAGAAAGCTTGCTGAAATCCATACTCCCGGTCTCCTCCGAGTAGGCGTGGGGGCAAGTAAAGCAGGACGAAGCCGAGCGCGCGGCGCCTCAGCCGGTGAGGCCGTTTACCAGCAATTGCCCGATGGCGGGGTCGTCGGCGAGGATGAACAGCACTTCCTCACCGATGATGCGCACGTAGGCGAAGTCCTCGCCACCGGTGTAGGTGACCACCCCGTCGACCGGGGCACGCGCCAAACCCACCTTCATGATGGCGTGGGCAGAATCGGCAATCGCATTGGCAAGCTCCTGTGCATCGCGCGGAGTATCGCCCTGGAACTTGTAGACGAACGCCACGGGCCCGCCGCAGTCGTCGGTGCAGGCCTCGTCGCCCTGCCAGTAGATGCGGTAGCGATCGCCGCCCCAGCCGGCCGCGGCCACGAGGGCGTCACCCGGTTCGATCCCATCGAGCAGGAACAGGCGGGTGTTCCACTCGCCGAAGGACCCCTCCTCGAAGACGGTGTAGCCGGGAAGGTCCACGGTGGGGATGTCGATGGGGAGCGCCCCCTCGCGCCGGTAGTACTTCTCGGGATGAAGGATCTGCTCGGTGGTCATCGGGAGCAGCTCGTAGGCCTGGTTGACGGCGGCGATGTCGTTGTCGGTGATGAGCCGTTCGACGAAGCCGAACCCGAAGTCGTAGGGGAAGGTCAGATCCTGGGCGAACCACGCCGGGAGGGAGTCCATCACGGTGGTGTCGGTATCCATCGACTCGGTGATGGCGCTGATCTGGTCCTGTGTCGACAGGGTCTGCAGGTAGATCAGCTGGAAGTAGGTGGCGTCGCCCTCGGCCAGTGACGAGATCGCCGAGACCCGCTCGAACTCCTCGTTGTCCCACAACTCGTCGCTCAAGTCGGCAAACGAGTAGTGCTGATCGGTGAGGGCGTGGATCAGCTCATGGACCACGATCGACCTGGAGAGCGGGCTGAGGCTCGAGCCACCCATGATCACCATCTCGTCGGTCTCGTGGTCGTAGAAGCCCCCCACCTGCTCGGCGTACAGGTCCAGGTAGGCCTGGCCGAGATCGATCGTGCCGTCGAGCAGGCCGAGGATCTCATAGAGCCGCTGGGCCACGGCGACATAGGCCGGCTCGAGATCCTCCTCGATCAGCAATCTCACCCGCTCGGCGAGTTCCTCGCTGCTGACGATGGTGATCACGGGCTCGACGATGAACTCGAGGCCCCGCACCTCCTCGGCGGCGGTGATGAGCTCGGAGACCTCGTCCGCCAGCCCGCCGGCATCGATCGAGTCCGCCACGGTGGTGGTCGGCCCGCCCTCGAGTCCCCCGCACGAGCCGAGCACCAGAGCCAGTACCAGGGCGGCAACTTGGGAGCGGCGGGGCATGCCGGGCAGGTTAGAGATGCCCTGAGGTCATGAGGGCACTAGTCCCCGTGAGATGAGGAAAACCGATTCAAGATTGCTGCCCTCCGGGGCCGATGAGACGTGAACCGCTTAAAGGGAGTGTCGCGATGATCAGGCTCAAGAGGTGGGCAGCCCCGGTGGCCCTGTTCGTGGTCCTGGGGGCCGCGCCCGCCCTGGCGAACGAAGGCGAGGGACCGCTCCCGGAGCAGGCCCTCCTCGAGTATGGGCTGAGCGCCGAGGACATCGACTACCTGCTCGGTGAAGGGCTCGGCTACTCCCATATCTACATCCTGCAGACAGCCGCCCAGTTCTTCGACAGCGAAGCCACGACCCTGTATCAGGGCGTCAGCGGCAAGATCTCCTGGGGGAAGCTGATGAAGGTGTTCGACGCCAATTTCGGCGCCTTCCTGTCGGCCTACCAGGCCAGTCACTAGCGCCACTGCCGCGGCGTGCGGAGAACCGGAGGAGCCGGGCTCAAGCCCGGCTCCTCCACTCGTGGGGCGACTCGCCTCCGGCCACGCTCAAGATTCAACCGCTCCGGGGCCGATGAGTGAGTTCATAACCACCTGAGGAGGAACCGCGGTGATGAACCGTTTCAAGCGGATCGGGGCACTGGCGGCCCTGTTCCTGGTCCTGGGGGCGCTGCCGGTGCTCGCCGAAGAGGGCGA
>DNGH01000150.1 GCA_003486285.1 Actinomycetota bacterium | reverse complement strand
CGCGGCTGAGGGCGGCGGCGGTCGACCAGCCTCACCGCTCGGCGAGGCCGACGTCGACGGCGTGCCGCTCAAGGCCGGCGCCCGCCGGATGCTTGGCGTGCTCGCCGCCTTTCACCCGCGACCGGTGTCGCGGCGCCAGCTCGGGGTGCTCTCCCGGATGACGGCCGGCGGCGGCACCTTCGACCGCTACCTGTCGACGCTGAGGAGCGCCGGCCTGGTGCGCGACCTGCCGGACAAGAGGCTCGAGCTGACCGACGCCGGCGCCGCCAAAATCGAGGGGACGAAACAGGAACCGCCCGAGGGCGAGGAGCTGGTGGCGCTCTACCGCAACCGGCTCAAGGCCGGGGCCCGTCGCATGGTCGACGTGCTGGTGGAGCGTCGCGGGCGGTGGACCTCTCGCGACCACCTGGCGAAGCTCGCCGGGCTGTCGCGCGGCGGGACGTTCGATCGCTACCTGTCGAGCATGCGGTCGCTCGACCTGGTCGAGGAGCGCGGCGGCGAGCTCCAGATCTCCGAGGACCTGTGGTGGAGGGCCGGGCGATGACGCCGACGATGAACCAACCGAGGAGACCACCGATGCTTGAACGCCGCCGCACCGATGCCGGCGCTGTCTTTCACCGCGTCGCCCGCGGGTTCGGCACGAGCCGCACCCGTGTCGAGATCCTGCTGTTCGTCTTCCTCGCGCCGGCGCCGCTGCCGGTCGGCGACGTTGCCGAGGCGATCGGCGTCACCCCCCAGGTGGCGAGCGGCCACCTGCGCAAGCTCGAGTACGCGGGGCTGCTCGTGCGCGACCGGCAGAAGACGCCGACCGGCACCATCGTCTACTACCAGCCGAGCCGGCTCGCCGTGGCGATCATCCGCGCCATCGACGAGACCGACGAGGGGGGTGCGTAGGTGGGCGCGAAGACCTCGATCAGCTGGGCCGACTCGACGGTCAACCCGATCGTCGCTCGACGGCTCTCGGACGGGAAGGTCGGGTTCCACTGCGTTCGGGTGTCGCCGGGGTGTGGTATTCGCTCGAATTCGGGGCACCGTCTCTGTCCTGACTTGGGGCACCTGTGACCGTCCGTCTCCACTGCGGCGATGCCCTCGCGGTCCTGCAGGGGATGCCGGCGGCGAGCTTCGACGCCTGTCTGTGTGACCCGCCGTACGGGCTGTCAGACCAGTCCGCGCAGGACTTCGCGAACCGCGTGCTGCGGGCTCTTCCGAAGATCGGCCTCCCAGACTTCGAGGAGTTGGAGCCCGGCCTTGCGGAGCATCTCGATCTTGCGGGCGTACCTCTCGACGGTTCGCAGCTGAGCCGGCGCAAGGCGCTCGCGGTCAGGGTAGAAGCGGGGGTCGGCATGCCAGAAGGTGCCGTTGACCTCAAGGACGATGCTGCCGGCGAGCAAGAAGTCGACGCAGGCGGCGAACCTCCCATGAGCGCCGCGGATGCCGACCTGCCGCTGGTAGTCGACGCCGAGGGCGGAGAGTTCCTTGGCGACTACATCCTCGATCTTCGAGACGCGGGCGATCTTACCGCTGGCGATGTTGCGGGCGGTGGCCTCTGCCAAGCGCTGGCGGGTGGCATCGGAGTGGCCGTAATTGCCACGCTTCTTCCGGGTCGCCGCTGCCCTCTTGCGAGCCGCCTTCTGAGCCTTGCGGCCCGCCGGGGAGACGACGTAGCGGCGAGTGACCACGCGGGGCACGATGCCGGCTCTCCGGCCGGCGTAGTGGCACTTGCGGGAGCAGAAGCTCGCGCCATGCTTCGATTTGACGGCGGACGGAGTGCGTTCGATCTCCTTCCCACAGGACGCGCAGGCAACGGTAACGGTGTCGCCTCGAAGATGGTCGGCGCGAAGCTGGTAAGAGCACTCCCGCGAGCAGGTTGTCTGTCGGCCGTGGCGGAGTCGCACGACGTTCGCTTCGTAGGTCAACAGGCAAACGGGGCAAGTCCGTACTTCCGTCTCTGGCTGAGGCACGGCGCCATTCAACATTTCAGGGGGATCATACCACCGGGCGGCTTCATGGGTGCCCGCTGGGACCACGGGGTGCCGTCGTCGCTGGTATGGGCGGAGATACTGCGCGTCCTCAAGCCCGGCGCCTTCCTCTTCGCCTTCGGGGGGACGCGGACCTACCATCGGCTCGCCGTGGCGGTCGAGGACGCCGGCTTTGAGATCCGCGACTCCATCCTCGCCGGGGCTTGGATCTACGGCAGCGGGTTCCCGAAGGCTCTCGACGTGTCGAAGGCGATCGACAAGGAGGCGGGGGCCGAGCGGGAGGTGGTGGGGCCGCGCGTGCGGGTGGACGGTAAGGCGCCGGGCCACGCCGGCGGCGGTTACGAAGGCGGGTTCGGCCCCGTCGACGAGGTTCTGGTCACCGCCCCATCCTCCCTCGACGCCGCCCGCTTCGACGGCTGGAAGTCCGCGCTCAAGCCCGCCTGGGAGCCAGTCGTCGTCGGCATGAAGCCGCTCGACGGCACCTTCGCCCGGAACGCTGTCGAGCACGGGGTGGCGGGGCTCAACGTAGACGGGGGAAGGATCGCCGGCCCGGCATGGAGCAAGGAGGACGGCGCGAACGGGTCCGGCTTCAACGTCACCAAGTTCGCCGGCGCCATCGGTGATGGCGAGTCCACCCGGCCGTACAGCGCGCGATCTGGCGAAGGGAGATACCCGAGCAATCTCCTCTTGAGCCACCACCCCTCCTGTCGAAGGGCGGGGACGCGAAAGGTGAGGGCGAACGTCTGTTCCGGCACCGCGAAGGCAGAGACGAGCGGCTACGGCGGATATGGCGACCGACCCCTGAACGGCGCACACCACGGCGGCGAGGACGGCACCGAAGAGGTCGCCGCCTGGGAGTGCTCGCCGGACTGCCCGGTGGCGGCGATGGACCGGCAGGCGGGGCATCTGACGAGTGGCGGCACCCCAGCATCGCGGAGCGCCGACAAGTTCCGCAACGCCTACGGCGCGTTCAAGGGCGGTGAGGTCGAGAGCGGCATCGGCGGCTCGGCTGGCCTGTCGTCCCGATTTTTCCATCAGTCTGATTTCGAGGATGATCCACTCTTCGGCACCTACTACTGTGCCAAGGCCAGCACCGCCGAGCGGGGCGGCACGCGCCACCCAACCATCAAGCCGTTGAAGCTGGTCACCTACCTCGCCAGCCTGTTGCTTCCGCCGGCTCGGCCGGACGCACCCCGCCGTCTGTTGGTCCCCTTCTCTGGCGCCGGCAGCGAGGTCATCGGGGCGTTGCGCGCCGGCTGGGAAGAGGTGGAAGGCATCGAGCAGGAGCCGGAGTGGATCGCGGACGCTGAGCGGAGAATCGTGGCGGACGCTCCGCTTTACGACCGAGTCGAGGTCGTGTCATCAGGAGGTGCCGATGCCGGATGAGGCCCCCACCTTCGACCGCGTCTACGCCTGGGGCGCCGGCCCGCACGGCGCGCCGAATCCGGTGCGCGCGGCGTGGAAGGGGCGGCGATGCCGGGTGCTCGCCGCCGGTGCGATGGGCTCGGTGCTGATCGAGCGCGACGACGGCGCGCGGATGGTGACCAGCCGGCGGGCGGTGCGGAGGGTCAGGCGGTGAGCCTCGCCGACGACCTGTCCACCTACCTCGCCGAGACCGCGGCGGCGATCGAGCGGTTCGGCGAGCTGGCATCGATCGACCTCGACCGGCTGCGGGAGGGCCTGCTGTCGACGCTTCGGCTCGAGGTCGGCGGCGGGTTGATGCGGGCGATTCTGACTCTGCGGCCCGGCGTGAGCGTCGATGTCGCCGCCGGCGCCCGCATCGTGTTCTGCGGGCCGGGCTGGGATTCGCCTTCGTGGGAGGTCCCCGTGGTCGCGGCGGCGGACCTTCCGCCGGATGCGTGGCGACTGATGGGCGGGGAGACGGGCGCGGTCGGGATGGGAGAGGCCCGGTCCGCCGCTGATCTCCGCGCCGCCGTCACCAACTCGCTCGTCCTGCTGGGGCTGGTCGAGCGGTGAGCCG
>DNGH01000046.1 GCA_003486285.1 Actinomycetota bacterium | reverse complement strand
GAGCACCAGCCGATATATCCGAGCCACGAGCCACGAGCCATGAGCGGGGTGCGCGCCGTGCTCAAGGCTCAAGGCTCACGGCTCACAACTCCAAACTCTGAACTCTGAACTCTCTCCGATCGGCTATCCCACGACTTTGGCGAACCCCGGGCCCGTTGGCCGTTCCAACTGGTCGAGGGTGCACTCCGCTGCCTCCTTGTCGGGCCGCCACCGCTCGAAGCGGGTGGCGTGCCGGAAGCGCGCTCCGGTGAGTTGATCGTAAGAGACCTCCACCACCACGCCGGGTGTGACCGCCACCCAGGAGAGATCCTTGTCGCCGGTCCAGCGGCTCTCCCCCCCGGGGCGCCGCACCGTCCCGGCTGAACCGAAGGAGTCGTCGGCGCGAATCTCCTCGAACCGTCGCAGCAGATCCTTGCGATCGTGATCGGGAAAGCCCGAGCAGTGCCCGATGAAATGCAGCTGTCCATCGTCGTAGAGGCCGAGCAAGATCGATCCGATCCCGTCACCATCCTTGTGGACGCGGTAGCCGCCCACGACACAGTCCACGGTGCGGCGGTGCTTCACCTTGACCATTTCCCTCTGAGCCTCCACATAGGGTCCGTCGAGTCGCTTGGCGACGATGCCGTCGCACCCGGCCGCCTCGAACTCATCGAACCACGCCAATCCGGTCTCCCGATCCGTTGTCGAAGGGGTCAGGGTCCAACGCTCCCCCACCGCGGGGATCAATGCCTCGAGTGCGGCGCGGCGCTCGGAAAACGGCTTGGTGCGCAGATCGGCTCCGCCACGAGCAAGCAGGTCGAAGGCCACCAGATGCGCCGGAGTCTCGGCAGCCAACAACTGCACCCGAGAAGCCGCGGGGTGGAGGCGGTTCTGCAGCGCATCGAAATCCAAACGATCCTCGGTCACCACCACCACTTCCCCATCGACGACCGTGCCGTCGGGCAGAGCCTCGAGTGAAGGGACCAACTCGGGGAAGTAGCGCAGCAGCGGCTTGAGATTTCGGCTGTCGAGGCGGATCGGAGCGCTCCACGCCAGGGCGCGGAAGCCATCCCACTTCGGCTCGTACGCCCACTCGCCGGTGGGCAGCTGGTCACGAACCCGGGCTTCCATCGGAGAAACGGGCGGGGAAAAGGGATGGGTCACGTGGCGGCAAGGCTACCCGCGGAGGTGGCGATCCCGTACCGGGCACGCGCATGACCCGGGGGCATGCTCCCGACCCGCAGTTCACCGAAGCCCTCGGCCGCTGAGCCTGCTGCCGGTCGACTGCCCTACGATCCGCCCCGGAGGTCAACAGGCCGGTGCGACTCGTAGCCATCACGAGCGTCAAGAACGAGAGCGACATGATCGAGGCGTTCGTGCGACACACCGCGACCGTGTGCGACGCGCACCTGATACTCGATCACCAGAGCACGGACAACACCCGAAGCATCCTGCATGAGCTGGAACGCGAGGGATTGGCCCTCCGCGTCATCGCGGACTCGGATCCGACATCGGACCAGTCCGCCAGGCTGACCCGGCTGATGAGGCTGGCAGTCGCAGAAGAGGGCGCCGATTGGGTCATCCCGCTGGATGCCGACGAGTTCATCGACGCCCCCACGGAGGGTTTGCGCCAAGCCTTGGCGGTGACCGAGGAACCGGTCCACGTCTTGTGGCGGTCCTATGTCCCCTCCGCCGATGACGATCTGGACGACCTGAACCCGGTGACCCGGATTCGACACCGCCTGGTCGCGGAGGGCTTCCCGTGGAAGAAGGTCCTGGTGCCGCGAGCTGTGGCGCGGGACGCGCAGCTCGGGCCTGGTTCGCACGACATCGCGGAACCCCATCCCCATGGGGAAAGGCGGCTGCTCGGCGAGGTCACGCTGGGTCACTTCCCGATTCGATCTCCCGAGCAATACGCGACGAAGGTCGCCATCGCAAACCTGCAGTGGTCGGCGAGGGGCAATCGTGGGACCCTGGGCTTCCATTATCACGAGCCATTCCGACGCCTTGCCGCCGGCTGGACCGACTTCGCCCGCACCTATGCCGAGGATGCCAAGCACTACGCGTTGCCACCCGGTGTCGATTTCACACCGGAGCTAGTCCACGATCCCTTTCCCTACCGCGGCGGCGTCCTGCGCCACACCCTGCCGCTGCCCGCCTCCGAACCTTGGGGCAGCATCCTGGTCTACGCCCTGGCCCTGGCCGACACCCTGGGCCGCACCGCGGAGAATCTGGGTGAGAAGCCCGCCGACCTCGAGCAGCAACTCCTCACCCTCAGAGAGCAACAGCGTGCTGACCGACTCGCCTGGGAAGCAAGGCTGCTGGAGGCCACCACCGACCTCAGAAAGGTCTCCGCGGATCTCGACAGGGCCGATGAGGAGCGCACGCACCACCTCGCTCGATCCGAGGCCCTCCTCTCCTCGACCTCGTGGCGGGTTACACGCCCACTGCGGGCGCTGGGACGGGGGCTGCGCCGACTCCGGTCCCGCTAGGGGTTCCGGCGGTCCGCAGTGGTGCCGCGGTCCCGTACCCTTCCGTCATGGACGGCAATGCAGTCTCGTCCGGCATGTCCTTCTCCCAGGATTGGTTCAGCCCGCACATCCCCCACCTGAGCAGGCTGCTCGCCGGCCTGCGGGGAGTGCCCGGACTGTCCTTTCTCGAGATCGGCTCCTTCGAAGGTCGCTCCACCGTCTGGTTCCTCCAACAGGTGCTCACGGGCGCGGGGAGCACGATCACGTGCATCGACACGTTTCGGGGCAGCGCGGAACACTCCGGGCTCGACGTCGGCTGGGACGATCTGCAGGGCACCTTTCGGAGGAATGTCGACTCCTTCGGATCCAGGGTCCGCGTCATCGAGGGAGAATCTGCCGTCGTGCTGCGCGGCATGCCACGCCAGGAGGCCTTCGATCTGGTGTACGTCGATGGATCCCACCAAGCCACCGACGTGCTCGAGGATGGGGTGCTGAGCTGGCCTCTCCTCAAGGTTGGGGGGATCATGGTCTTCGACGACTACCTATGGCGGATGATGGAGAGCCGGCCCGGTCCCGCTATCGACGCGTTTCTCGCGGTGTACGCCGACCGCTACGACTTGCTCCACAAGGAGTACCAGGTGGCCGTGCGCAAGCGCGCCATGGACGGCCCACCCGGCCGACACTTCGATTGACCCACGCGACTCGGTCACTCATCTGCCGGCGCCACCCGTCCGGTGTTACGGTCCCGGCATGCGGGTCGCTCTGGTCGGATGCGGTCGCTGGGGTCGGCACATCCTGCGCGACCTGGTGGCCTTGGGCTGCGAGGTCATTGTCGTCGCCCGGAGTGCCGTGTCGCGGGATCGAGCCATCGCAGGCGGGGCAGCGGCGATCGTCGACGACGTTGCCCACCTGGAACGCATCGAGGGGATCGTGGTGGCAACACCCACCAACACTCACGCCGCGGTCCTGGCACAAGTGCTCGAGTTTGGGCTGCCGGTGTTCGTGGAGAAGCCCCTTACCGACGATCCCGCCGCGGCCCAGGCTCTCGCCGAACAAGCCGGAGGGCGTCTCTTCGTCATGGAGAAGTGGCGGTACCACCCCGGGATAGAGGCAATGGCAGAGATGGCGCGTTCCCGAGAGCACGGACGGGTGCGGATGATCCACACCCGGCGGGACTCCTGGGGCCAGTCCCACGACGACGTCGACGCGGTGTGGATCATGCTGCCCCACGATCTGTCCATCGTGAGAGAGATCGCCGGGTTCCTTCCGGACGCGGTCGCCGCCGTCGGCACCCGGGGAAGCGGCCAGAACGCCACGCTCACCGGACTCCTCGGTCCCGAACCCGCATGCGTCGTCGAGGTGTCGAGTCTGAGCCCGGTGCGGGAGCGACGGGTGCTCGTCGAGTATGAAGATGCGGTGGCGTTGCTCGACGATGCCTACGCCACCACACTGCGTGTAGTCCGGAAGGGCTCGGGTGAAGAGATCCTCGTGCCGCTGCGGTCTGACATGCCGTTGCTGCTGGAACTGACGGCCTTTCTGGACCACCTCCGCGGCGGTCCGGGTCCGAGGTCCAGCGCCGAGGAGGGAGTCGAGACGGTGGAGCGAATCGCTCGACTCCGGGAAATGGCGGGATTCTGATGGTCCGAGCGACGGTGCTGATTCCCACTCACAACCACGGGCCGCTGCTGCGTCTCGCCGCGACCAGCGCATTGGCCCAGACCGTCGCCGACCTCGAGGTGTTCATCGTGCTCGATGGACCCGATGCCGCCACGAGGGCGGCGGCGGAGGAAGTCGCCCGCAGCGATACCCGGGTCCGATTGTTCCCCAACCCCAAGGGCGAGCGCAACGGTGAGGCGCACCGCCATGTCGCGCTCCAGGAGGCCCGCGGCCGCATCGTGTGCTACCTCTCCGACGACGACCTCTGGTTCCCCGACCACGTCGAGTATCTCGACGGTCTGCTGGCCGATGCGGATCTGGCCCACTCCCTCACGGTCGTCGCCCATCCCGGCGGCGGGTTCCACCTCCCGTACGTGGGTGATCTGGCCGATCCCTGGTACCGGCGGTGGTTGGCCGGCCCTCACAACTTCATACCTCTTGCCGCCACGGGCCACACCCTCGCCGCGTATCGCTCACTCGCCGAGGGATGGTCTCCGGCGCCACCCGGCGTGTGGACCGACCTCAACATGTGGAGGAAGTTCCTCGCCCGGCCCGATCTGCGCATGGTCACCGGGGGTAGGCCCACGATGCTCGGCTTTCCCTCGCCGGCACGGCTCTCCATGGATCTCGCCCAACGCCTCTCCGAGATGGAGTCCTGGCATGCCAGGCTGCAGCAACCGGGGGCCTGGGAGGCGTTGCGTCGCCAGGCCACCGACCTGCTCTCGCTGCGGGCGGCAGAACTGCAACGCGATGGATTGGCAGCCAGAGCGGAGTTCGAGGCGGAACGCGACCGACTGACTGAGTCCGAAGCGGCACTGGCGAAAGCGCGGGAGGAGTTGACCAGGTCCTGGGCGGAAGTCACGTCGCTCCGCGCCGAGCTCGACGCGGTGCGCACCTCGATCACGTATCGCGCCGGCTACCGCCTGGCGTCGATACCGGTTATCGGACGTCTCGGCCGATGGGTTGGAAAGGCCCTAGCCGGGCGACCATCTCGCTGAGGCTCCCGGCGGCGGCGTCGCGCGGTGACACCGCAGCAGGCGCCATGGGCCATTCGATCCCGAGGCCGGGATCGGACCAATGACATCCCAACTCATCATCGGTATCCCAATAGTGGGAGACGGCATACACGTGCAGGGCAGGCTCATGGAACAGGAATCCGTGCGCTACCCCCGGTGGGATGGTCAGCCCCACCAGCCGCTCACCGTCGACCGTGAGCGTTGCCGCGATGCCCGCGGTGGGAGATCCGGTCCGCAGGTCGCGCAAGCCGATCGTGGCCATGCCGGCAACGATCATCAGATAGTCCGTGTGGCGGGGATGAACGTGCACGCCCCGCAGCACCCCGGCCTGGGAACGAACCAGGTTCCACTGCACAGGATCGATCCCGGTGTCCCACTCGCGGCGGAAGACCTCGGTGAAGACACCGCGATCGTCGGCATGCATCGTCATGGGACGCAACCGAACCCCGAACGGCAGCGTCGGAGATCGACCATCCGCTCCGGTGGCCGGACCGTGGCTCATGACCGGCGACGGTAGTCCCCGATCAAGGGCTCGGATCCAGCACCCGCCCCAAGAACAGGATCGCCCCGGTGGCCCGGTCCTGCAGGAAGAACAGGAACGGACGGTTGACGTCGAGGGGCACCACCTCGATCGGCGCCGACGTGGTGCCGATGATGACCGCGGTCGCCGCGGCGGCCTCGGTCCCGGCCTCGTCCACGGCGATAAACGCCTCGTGGAGGACGTCGGTGATGTAGAGGGCCTCCTCGGTGCTGATCCCGGAGAAGTCGGCCGCCTCCGGATCGAAGGCCGCCTCGATCCCCAGCGCCCGCAGCGTGTCGACCAGTGAGAGCTGGTTGCGCATCTCGAACTTGGGCAGCGACAGGTCGACGATGGCAGAGTCGAGTGCGCCGCGCACCTCGTCGAGCAGCCCGGCGGCGATCAGCGCCTCCACCTCGGCAAAGCGACCGAAGGCGGGGACCACGATCACCATCGACAGTTCGTCACCGGTGTAGGGCAGCTCGATCGCCTGCCATCCCAAGCCGCCGGCGTACCGGGCGGAGAGCTGGTAGGCGTGCATCGTGGGCACCGACACCACGGTGTCGTCGAGCCGGAAGAACGGGGCATCGAAGGTCGCCTCCGGATCGAACGGGCGCGCCCAGGTCGCATCGAGATACACCGCATTCACCAGCACGAGGCGGGTCAACTCGTCGATGGCCCCCTCGGGGATGAGGTCGGTGATCCGGTCATTGGTCTCTTCGGCCACCCACTCGTTGATGGCGACCCGGGCCTCCTCGGCGGCCTGGCTGAAGTCGACCAGCCGGATGCCGGCGCCGTAGTTGCGGGCAAGCAGGTCGAGGTACTCCTGCACAAAGGCGAACCCCTCCTGACCCCAGAGCGAGTTGACCACCGAGATCTGCACCTTCTGCTCGCGATCGTCGATCGGCGGGTCGGTGCGGTTGCGCGACTCGAGGGCCGCATCCAGCGAGTTGAGGGCGGAGTGCAGGGCGGCGGGATCGAACCCGGCCACCTCGAGCGCCTCCGCCATCTCGTCGGCGGTGTCGCCCTCGGCTCCGCCCAGGGCCATCGCCAGGGCGAGATGGATCGAAAGCGGCGAGACCACGACGTTGCCATCGCCGGCGGCGAGCGCCTGGTAGAGCCGGGCGGCAAAGGCCTGTTCGGCGGCACTGATGGCGGCGAGGTCCTCGGCGGAGGCGCTGGCGCCCTCCCGAGCGAGTTCGGATACGGCCATGCCGTCCCCGGCGGCGCTGGGGGCGTCGTCGCCGCAGGCGACAACGAGAAGCAGCAGGGCGGACAGCAGCAGGGTGAAGCGTCTCATCGGTTGATTACCTCCGCACCTTCTGACGGGTGACGATCGAGGAACGGTTCCGGAGCACCCCCGGCTGGGTACCGCGGATGGGCGGGAATTGATAGGACTCCACTCAGGTTCTAGTGTATGACCGTACTAAAGAACCTGAGGAGCACTCCATGTCCCGCGCAGTAGGCATCGACCTGGGCACCACCAA
>DNGH01000214.1 GCA_003486285.1 Actinomycetota bacterium | reverse complement strand
TGATCAGGGTCGACTTGCCCGCTCCATTGGGCCCGATCACACCGACCAGTTGTCCGGGCTCGACGAGGAGGTCGACTCCGCGCAGAATGTCCACGCCGGGGAGATACCCGGCGACGACACCGGTGGCGGCGAGCACGGGGCCGGTGGTCACTCCGGGATCTCCCCGTGTTGTGAGCCCAGGTAGGCGTCGATGACGTCGCGATTGCCGGCCACCACCAACGGCGGGCCCTCGGCGATCACTCGGCCGCGGTCCATGCAGATGACCCAGTCACTGATCTCCTGGACCACGTCCATGTCGTGCTCGNNGCGTGGTCTTGCCGACGCCGTTCCTGCCGAGCAGGCCGAGGATCTGGCCCTGCTCGAGCTCGAGCGACAGCCCCTGCAGCACGTAGGCGTCGCCGTAGTAGGTGTGGATGTCCTCGACTTGCAGGATCGCCATCAGCCGGTGCCGAGGTAGATTTCCTGCACCTTCGGGCTGGCGCGGATCTCGGCGGCGCTGCCCTGCTCCACCACCTGCCCGAAATGCAGCACCGAGATGCGCTCGACCACGTCGAACACCACGTCCATGTCGTGCTCGATGAACACGACGGTGACACCGTCGTCGCGCAGTCGGGTGATGTGGGCCAGCAGGGTCTGGGTGAGGACAGGATTCACCCCCGCGGTGGGTTCGTCGAGCATCACCAGCGCCGGTTCCACCATCAGCGCCCGGGCCAGCTCCAGCAGCTTGCGCTGCCCACCGGAGAGGCTCCCCGCATATTCGGCCACCATCCGCTCGAGGCCAAACCGTGCCAGCGTCTCGCGAGCCCTGGCTTCGTTTGCGGTCTCGACCCCTCGCCATCCTCCGAGCAGTGCTCCGTGGAGAGTCTCACCGCGCGCACGAGCCGCCGCCACCATCACGTTCTCGAGCACGGTGAGCCTGGCCAGGGAGCGGGTCAACTGGAAGGTACGCACCATGCCCCGCTGTGCGATCCGAAAGGACGGGATCCCGACGAGCGGCCCACCGTCGAGGTGCCATTCACCATCCTGGGGACGGTCGAAGCCCGTCAGGACGTTGAAGAGAGTGGTCTTGCCGGCTCCGTTGGGGCCGATCAGCGATGTGATGGTCCCGCGCTGTATCTCGAGGTGGCTCACGTCGACGGCGCGGATTCCGCCGAAAGACCGACGCAGGTGATGAGCCACCAGGATCGGGTCGGGCTTGGCGATCCCGGGCGTGGCGGCGATTCGGGCGAGGGGGTGTCGCTCATCGGCCATCGATGAGGCTCTCTTCCCGCGAACCGAACAGCCCTTGCGGCCGGTAGGCCATCAGCCACATCAGCCCGATACCGAAGAGCGCAAAGCGAATCGGCCCGATGTCGGTGGACTCCAAGAGCGTGCCGAACCATCCTGCAGCCATGGCACCCGTCATCAGACCGTCGAGTACCTCGAACAGGAACCAAAACAGAATCGATCCCACCGCAGGCCCCCATAGGGTTCCCGGACCTCCCATGATCACGATGGTGAAGGCGTAGAACGTGAGCAGGGGAACGTAGGCGTCGGGCGTCACGTTCTGCTGGTCGATGGCGAGATACATGCCGGCGAGGGCACCGATGCTGCCGCCGATCATCAGGCTCTGCATCTTGTAGGCGAACACGTTCTTCCCCAGGCTGCGGGCGGCGTCCTCATCCTCGCGGATGGCCCGAATCACCCGGCCCCACGGACTGCGCACCAATCGCCGCACCAGGAGGGTCACCACCACCACCAGCACCCACCCCACGATCACCACCCACATGGTGCGCTGGTCGAACCGGAACGTGCCCACCCCGTAGCGCCCTCGCGGCAGAGGGTTGAGTTCGAAGAAGTCATCGGCAAAGCGCTGGATGCCGAAGACCCCCTTGGTCAAGGGGGCGGCAAAGCGGGAGCGAGCGAGCAGGCGCAGGATCTCGCCCATCGCGATCGTGACGATGGCGAGATAATCGGCGCGCAGTCGCAGGGTGGGGATGCCGATGAGGATGCCGAGTAGCGCCGCCAGCGCCAGGCCCACGATGAAGCCAAGCCACAGCGGCCCGCCCTGATCGACGGTGATGGCCATGCCGTAGGCGCCGACCAGCATGAACCCGACGTGGCCGAAGTTGAGCAATCCGGTATATCCGAACTGGAGGTTGAGCCCAACCGCCGACAGGGCGTAGGCCGCGGCGGGGACTCCGATCGCGGCCCGTCCGGCCTCCACCAGGATGCCCACCGGGTCCATCAGCCCACCCGCTCCCGCAGTCCAAGCAGACCCTGGGGCCGCACCAGCAGCATCACGATGAGGATGCCCAAGGCGACTGCGGTCTTGAATTCCGCCGGGATGACCAGTGTGCTCATCTCGACCGCCATCCCGATGACGAACCCGCCGAGCATCGCCCCGAAAGCGGTCCCCAGCCCGCCCAGCACCACTGCGGCGAACACCAGAAGCAGCAGCCTGAAGCCCATGTCCCATTGCACCTGCTCAGAGGCGCCAAAGAGCACGCCGCCGAGTCCGGCGAGCGTGGCTCCCATCACCCAGGTGACCAGGATCACCCGGTTGACGTCGATGCCCGACGACTCGGCGAGGTCCGCGTTGTCGGCGACGGCACGCATCGCGGTGCCGGTCTTGGTGCGCATCAGGAACAAGCCCACCGCCACGAGGATCACCGCGGCGACGGCAATCACGACGAGGCTCTTGGGGACTATCGGGGCCCCGAGGAAGTCGATCGGTGTCTGCACCGCATAGTCGTCGTAGGGCCGGGGCTGACCCTTGAACGCCACCAGCAGCAGGTACCGGAGCACGAAGCCGAAGCCGATGGAGATCACGATGAGTGAGATCAGGCCTGCGCGACGGCGCCGCAGCGGACGCCAGAGACCGAGCTCCTGCGCCGCGCCAAATGCTCCCGACAGGATCACCGCCGGCACCGCGGCGAGGATGAGGTGCCAGCCCGGACCGAGCGGCGTTGCATTGAACAGGAACGCCAGCATCGCCCCCAGCGTCACCAGGTCACCGTGGGCGAAGTTGACCAGTCCGGTGACGCCGAAGATGAGCGACAGCCCGATCGAGCACAGCGCGATGATGGCACCCAGCTTCAGGCCGATCAGGATCAGGCCCCAGATGCGGTTCCAGGCGTCAACCGTATTGGCGACGCCTGGGCCCAGATTGAACCGGACCACCTTCTCCTGCCCGATCCGGACCTCGACGCCGGCGAGCACCGAGCGGTCCGGATCGGTCAGTGCAACGCCCTCGGGCAATGTGGCGACATCGAGGGTCACGTCGTATGTGCCGGGTTCCGCCACGATCACCCGCCATTCGCCGGCGTCGTCGCTGACTGCGGTTCCGATGACCTCGGCGTCGCGACTCACCGTGATCGTGACGCCCGGCACGCGTGACCGGTGGTCGCCGTCGATCACCTCGAGGGTCCCCTGGATCGCCATCACCTCACCGGCGGCGGCCGGCACGGCGAGAAGCAGTGGGGCCAGGATGGCTGCGGCGAGGATTGCCCGAACCATGGCGGGCGAGTGTAGGGACTGTCCGGCTCGCCCCGATGGCCGGTGCACCCCGTTACCATCTGCGCCCCCATGGACCACGAACTCACCACCCTTCCCAACGGCCTGCGCGTCATCACCGAGGCCATGCCCTCGGTCCGCTCGATCGCCGTCGGGGCGTGGGTCGACACCGGGAGCCGCGACGAGAGCGGCCCCGAGGCCGGCTGCTCGCACTTCCTCGAGCACCTGCTCTTCAAGGGCACCAAGGAACTGAGCGCCCAGGCGATCGCCGAGGCCTTCGATGCCGTGGGTGCCCGCAGCAACGCCTTCACCTCCAAGGAGTACACCTGCTTCTGGGCGCAGCTACGCGATGAGGACCTTCCCATGGGTCTCGGCCTGCTCGCCGAGATGATCCAGCGGCCCGCCTTCCGCCCCGACGAGATCGAGTCGGAGCACCACGTCGTCCTCGAAGAGATCAACATGAACGAGGACGACCCCTCCGACGTCGCCCACGACCAGTTCGCCCAGGCGCTGTGGGGCGATCACGTCCTCGCCCTTCCCGTCCTCGGAACCCGTGAGAGCATCGCCGCCATGACCCCGGAGGTGATCGCCGGGTACTGGAGGCGGCGCTATCACCCCGCCACCGTCGTCGTCGCCGCCAGCGGCAACCTCGAACACGCCGCGTTCGTGGATCTGGTGTCGAGCCGCTTCGGCGAGTGGACCGGCGCGACGGCCGGTCACGAGTTCGTGAGCCCGGAGATCGTCTCGAACGTGCGGGTGGTGCAGCGCGACACCGAGCAGGCGCACCTCGTCCTCGGCTCCGAGGGGCTCGATCGCTCCGACGACCGGCGCTTCTCGTTCGGCATCCTCAACCACGTGCTGGGTGGCGGCATGTCGAGCCGGCTGTTCCGTGAGATCCGGGAAGAGCGCGGCCTGGCCTACGCCGTGTACTCGTTCCGCATGCCGTACGCGGACTCCGGCGCCTTCGGGGTGTACGTCGGGACCACGCCGCATCAGACGGCCCAGGTGCTCGAGCTGGTCCGTGAGCAATTCGCCAAGGTGGCCGCCGAAGGGATCACCCTCGACGAGCTGGAGCGCGCCAAGGGTTACACCAAGGGCTCGGTGGCGCTCTCGATGGAGGACACCAACAGCCGGATGGTGCGCCTCGGACGTCATGAGCTCACCGGCGTCGAGCACCTGTCGCTCGACGAGACGGTGGCCCGCATCGAGGCGGTCTCGCTGCAGGACGTCCACGACGTCGCCGTCGAGGTCCTCGACGGACCCTTCGTGATCGGGGCCGTCGGTCCGTTCGACGCCCTCGACCTGAGCCGTCACGTGTCATGACCCGGGTAGCCGTCTCCGGTGCGGGCGGGCGGATGGGCCGCCTGGTCGCCGGGGCGATAGCCGAGGCTCCCGGCCTCGAACTCGTCTCCGCCTTCGATCCCGGGCATGCCGGGGCCACCGTCGCCGGAGTGGTCATCTCGTCCGACCCGACGGTCGTGGGCGAGGCCGAGGTGGTCGTGGAGTTCACCACGCCCGACGTGGTGATGGCCAACCTCGCCGCCTGGCGCAGCCACGGGGTCCATGCCGTCGTCGGCACCTCGGGCTTCGATGCCGATCGGCTCGTTGCGCTGCGGAAGTCGTGGGGGAGCGGTCCGCCCAATTGCCTGGTGGTGCCCAACTTCTCCATCGGGGCGGTGCTGATGATGCGCTTCGCCGAGTTGGCGGCCCCCCACTTCGCCGCCTCGGAGATCGTGGAACTGCATCACGATCGCAAGGTCGATGCCCCCTCGGGCACCGCCCTGAGCACTGCGGCGCGGATCCAGGCCGCCGGTGGCCGCCAGGAGCGCAACGTCGAGTCGACCGAGACCGTCGCCGGGGTGCGGGGTGGCGATGTCGGGCCCCGGGTGCACTCGGTGCGCCTCCCCGGCCTGCTCGCCCATCACGAGGTGCTGTTCGGCAGCCCCGGTGAGACCCTCACCGTCCGCCACGACAGCAGTGACCGGATCTCGTTCCTCCCCGGCGTCCTGCTCGCAATTCGCGCCGTGGCGTCACTGCCCGATCCGGTGACGGTGGGCCTGGACGCGCTGCTGGGGATCTAGGCCTTGAGCCTTGAGCCTTGAGCCTTGAGCTCACGGCTCACGGCTCACGGCTCACGGCTCCTCAAAAGAGTTCGT
>DNGH01000051.1 GCA_003486285.1 Actinomycetota bacterium | reverse complement strand
GAGTACATCGCCCAGAAGGAGTGGATCTTCCCCCCACTTCCGCACCTCCGGCTGATCACCGACATGATGTCCTTCTGCGCCACCGAGGTGCCGCAGTGGAACACCATCTCGGTGAGCGGGTATCACATCCGCGAGGCCGGGGCCAATGCCCACGAGGAACTCGCCTTCACCCTGGCCGATGGGTTCGCCTACGTCGAAGCGGCGACGCGGGTGGGAATGCCGGTCGACCACTTCGCCCCCCGGCTCTCCTTCTTCTTCGACTCCCACATCGACTTCTTCGAGGAGATCGCCAAGTTCCGCGCCGCCCGCCGCATCTGGGCCAGGTGGATGCGGGAGCGCTATCACGCCACCGACGAACGCTCCCTGAAGCTGCGGTTCCACACGCAGACCGCGGGTGTGTCGCTGACCGCGCAGCAGCCCGACAACAACGTGGTGCGCACCGCCATCGAGGCCCTGGCCGCGGTCCTCGGCGGCACCCAGTCGCTGCACACCAATGCCCTCGACGAGGTCTACGCCCTGCCCACCGAACGCGCCGCCGAGATCGCACTCCGCACCCAGCAGGTGATCGCCGAGGAGACCGGTGTCGGGGACGTCATCGATCCGCTGGGCGGCTCCTGGCTGGTCGAAGCGATGACCGATGCGATGGAGGAGCGCGTCGAGCGGTTGCTCGGCGAGATCGATCGCATGGGCAGCGGTTCGATGCTCGACGGGGTGCTGCGCGGCATCGAGGACGGCTGGTTCCAGAGCGCCCTGGCCGACTCGGCGTATGCGTTCGAGAAGGCCCTCGGCAGCGGGGAGCGCGCCATCGTCGGGGTGAACAAGTACGCCAGCGCCGACGAGGAGCAGCTCGACATCCTGCGCATCGGTGGCGAGACCGAGGTCACGCAGCGTTCCCGGGTCGCCACGGTGCGGTCGAGCCGCGACGAGGCCGTGACGCAGGCAGCGCTGGCGAGGCTGGCGGAGGCGGCAGGCTCCACCGAGAACCTCATGCCGCTTCTGGTGGCGGCGGCGCGGGCCCGGGCCACCGAGGGGGAGATCACGTCGGCCCTCAAATCGGTCTTCGGGGGTTACCGCGAGCCGCCGCGGCTCTAGCCCGGTGCCGTTGCGGACCGCCTCGCTACGATGACCGGCCGATCCATGAACCTGCTCCGGAACCGCCTCGTCGTCGCCGCGCTGGTCGCGACGCTCGGTTCGGCCGCGGCCTGCAGCGACGACAGTCCGTTGGCCACCGCGGATGATCCGGTCGTCTTCGGAGAGGGAGTGCGGCCGCCGGCGATCCCAAGCGACTTCCCCATCCCGAGCAATGCCGTGATCGGCTCGACGATGATCGATCGCACCAACCACCGCACCGAGATGGCGCTCCAGGTCGGGTCCGGCCTGGAGGCGGTGGTGCAGTACTTCAACGTGGGTCTCGTCAGCCAGGGCTACGTGGTGGGAGCATCGCACGGCACTGCGGCCGCGTGGACGATCTCGTTCAGCCGTGGCGAACTGAGCGGGGAGATCGACTTCAGCGCCGCGGGCGCGGCCACCCAGGTCCTCGTCGCCGTGAACGGGATCTGACGATGGCACGCCTGCGCCGCCTCGAGCACCATCGCTTCGTGGGTCTACGCGACTCCCTGGTGGTCTACGACACCGACGATGCGGATCAGTGCGCCCAGTTGGTGGCCCGCGCCGGCTCGGAGGACGTGGCCGCGACGCTTCCCATCGTGACCTTCGGTCCCGACACCATCGCCGAGGCGCGCAACCGGGGCTATCGACCTGCCGCCGGCTGAGCCGGCGGATCGTCTTCGATCGGGGTGCCCCCGAAGTGCCTCGCCAACAGGGCGCCGACGCGTCGCTCCCGGTAGAGGAAGAAGTGGTCCGATCCGGGGATCAGCTCGATCCGGGCTCCGAACGACGCGGCGTACTCGGTCATCTCCGTCGCAGTGGCGAACTGATCGCGATCGCCGTGGACGATCAGGCGTGGCGCCGGGGCGAGGTCGGACACCACCGGCAGGGGCGCACCGCGGTAGGGCCGGATCCCGGGGGCGATCCCAACCCAGGGGAGAGTCGACCCGCTCTCGGCTTGCCAGAGCAACGAGATGGTGGCCCCGAACGACCATCCGGCGACCCCCAGCGGCAGGTCGGGATGGGTCGCGGCCGCAGCCTCGGTCGCCGCCGCCACGTCCGTCACCTCGCCGAGGCCGCCACCCCAGGTTCCCTGTGATTCGCCGACGCCGCGAAAGTTGAACCGGAGCACCCGCAGCCCGGCATCGGCCATCGTCTTGGCGACGGTGCGCACCAGTGGGGCATGCATCGTGCCGCCGTCGAGGGGATGGGGATGGCACAGCACGACGCATCCGACGGCGGGCGTCGCCGGTTCGGTCCAGACGATCTCGAGGCGGACCCCGTCGGCCGTCGTGATCACGTTGCGACTCTGAGGAACCACACCACCGAAGCCGCCAGGATCGCCAGGGCCGTCACGAGGGCGGCGAGGATCAGGTAGCGGGTCTGCATCGGGCGAGGAGGGTAACCCGGCGCCGGCATGAGGCGGATTCCGGCGCCACTGTGGTTCCATGACGTGGAGCATCTAACCTCAGGCGGCACCGACTGGAGGGGCTGGGTTGTACGACGTCGCGATAATCGGCGGTGGGCCCGGCGGGTACGCCGCCGCGCTATACGCCCACAACTTTGAACTCTCCGTGGCCCTCGTCGAGCGGGCCGAGGTCGGGGGTACCTGTCTGCACCTGGGATGCATCCCCGCCAAGTCGTGGATCCATACCGCCGAGGTCTTCGCCGAGGTCGCCGGTGCCGCCGAGTCCGGGGTGATCGCCTCGGCCCCCACCGTCGATTGGGAACGCGCCCGGCAGCGTAAGAACGCGGTCGTCGCCCAGCTCCACAAGGGACTTCTCGGCCTGCTCAAGCAGCGCAAGGTAGAGATCGTGCCCGGCACCGGCCGCCTCGCCGGCCCGGGAATCGTCGATGTGACCGGGGAGGCGCCGCGACGCCTCGAGGCGCGCAAGGTGATCATCGCCACCGGTTCGATGCCGCGCAGCATCCCCGGCTACGAACCCGACGGCGTGCGCATCGTCACCTCGGATCACGCCCTGGATTGGACCGCCCAGCCCCGGCGGGTTGCCGTCATCGGGGCGGGAGCGATCGGGATCGAGTTCGCCGGGTTCCTCGCCGAACTCGGCAGTGAGGTGCACCTGTTCGAGGTCTTGGATCAGATCCTGCCCGGTGCCGAGCCGGAGGCGGCCAAGCTGATGAACCGGCTCCTCTCCCGGAAGGGCATCAAGATCACCACGGGCGTAGCCGTCGACCCTCCGGTGATGGGACCGAACGACATCACCATCACCGCCGCCGGTCAGGCGGTCGAGGTCGACGTCGTCCTCGTGGCGGTGGGCCGCGCCCCGGTCACATCCGGGATCGGGCTCGAGGAGGCCGGGGTCAAGCTCGATCGTGGCTATGTGATCGCCGACCGGCGCACCATGCTGACCGACGCCCCCGGCGTCTACGCGGTCGGCGACATCGTCGCCGGCACACCGCAGTTGGCGCATGCCGGCTTCGCCGAGGGCATCGCCGCCGTCACCCACATCGCCACGGGCACTCCTGCCCCCGTCGAGTACCGGGCGATCCCGTTCGTCGTGTACTCGCTCCCCGAGGTGGCGTGGGTCGGGCTGACCGAGGCCCAGGCGCGCCAGGCCGGGCACGACGTGGTCACCTTCGACCACGGGATCGGGGGAGTGGGCCGCGCCATCATCCGCGGATCGGCACAGGGTCTGGTCAAGATCGTCACCGAGCGCGGAGGCCCGATCCTGGGGGCGACCGTGGTCGGACCCGAGGCGGGCGAGCTGATCCATGAGTTGATGTACGCCGTCGGCTGGGAGGCGCTGCCCGCAGAGGCTGCGGCGTTCATCCACGCCCATCCCACCCTGGCCGAGGCGGTCGGCGAATCGCTGCTGGCGGCATCGGGACGGAGCCTGCACTGATGCGTTGCACGACGCGCCTCCCGAGGAGGGGTCGACGTTGATCGAGGCCAAGGGCCACGCAGCCACACTCACCGAGGCGCGCCTGCTCGCCATGTACGAGTTGATGGTCACCGGCCGTCTCCTCGAGACCCGCCTGCACACCATGTACCGCGGTGGCCGGCTCCCCGGAGCGGTCTATCCCGGGGTGGGTCAGGAGGCGGCGCAGGTCGGGTTCGTGTCCGCGCTCGAGCCTGGCGACATCTTCGGACCAACCCACCGCGACATCCTCGGCCAGCTGACCAAGGGGGTCACCCTGGCGGAGGTGATGCTCAACTTCTACGGCAAGGCCTCCGGGCCCAGCAAGGGCCGCGACGGCAATAGCCACTTCAACGTCTTGGACAAGGGCACGCTGATGGTGGTCTCGCCGCTCCCCGATGCCTACCCGGTGGCCATGGGCGCAGCGCTGGCGTTTCAGCAGCGCGGCGAGAAGCGGGTGGCGCTCGCCAATTGCGGTGAGGGTGCCACCGCCACCGGGACCTGGCACGAGGCGGTGAACATGGCGGCGGTCTTGGACCTGCCGATCGTGTTCACGGTGCAGAACAACCAATACGCCTACTCGACGCCCAACGATCGCGAGTTCAACCTGGCCTATGCGGGGCACCGCGCCGACGGTTACGGCATCCCCGGGGTGGTGGTCGACGGCAACGACATCCTCGAGTGTTACTCCGCGGCGCGCGAGGCGGTGGAGCGGGCGCGGCGCGGAGATGGCCCCACTCTGATCGAGGCCGTCACCTTCCGCCACTTCGGCCACGCCGGCCATGACCCCGCCGACTACGTCAAGCCCGACGAGCGCGATGCCTGGCTGGCCAAGGATCCACTTCCGCGTTTCGAGGAGTATCTGACCCATCGCGGCCTGCTCGACGAGGAGAAGCGCGACGCGACCCACCACAGGATCGAAGGCGACATCCGGGCGCAGATCGAGTGGGCCCAGGCCCAGGCCGATCCGCTTCCCGGCGACATCCACCTGGATCTGTTTGCCCCCTCGGCGCCACCCGGTCCCGGTCCCGGCGAAGGCGTCGGCGAGCCGGTGACCTTGCTCAGCGCCATCACCATGGCCCTCGATGAGGAGATGTCACGCGACGAGCGGATCTTCATCATGGGCGAGGACGTCGGTGACTTCGGTGGCGCCTTCAAGGTGACCGAGGGCCTGTTCAACAAGTACGGGCCGCAGCGGGTCATCGACACCCCCATCGCCGAGTCGGCACTCATCGGAGGAGCGGTGGGAGCAGCCCTCATGGGTCAGATTCCGATCGTCGAACTGCAGTACACCGACTTCATCTACCCCGGCTTGGACCAGCTCTTCACCGAGGCCGCCAAATACCTGTGGAAGGCCGGGAAGTCGGTACCCATCGTGGTGCGCGGACCCAGCGGCGCCGGGCTGCGCGCCGGCCCGTTCCACTCGATGAGCCCCGAGGGGATGCTGGCACACCATCCCGGGATCAAGGTGGTGGTCCCGAGCACCCCCACCGCCGCCAAGGGCTTGCTGGTGGCGGCGATCCGCGATCCCAACCCGGTGGTCTTCCTCGAGCACAAGAAGCTGTATCGCAGCATCAAGGAGCCGCTGCCGCCGGGCAGCTACGAGTTGCCCCTGGGGCGGGCGCGTCTGGTGCACGCAGGTGACGACGTCACGGTCGTAACCTGGGGAGCCATGGTCCACACTTCGATCGCCGCCGCCAAGCTCCTCGCCGCCGACGGGATCTCCGTGGAGATCGTCGACCTACAGACCATCGTTCCCCTCGACTGGGATGCGGTGTTCGCGTCGGTGCACAAGACCTCACGGCTGGTGGTGGTCCAGGAAGACGTGCCGTTCGCATCGGTTGCGTCGGAGATCGCCGCCCGCGTCGCCGCCGAGGCCTTCTGGGATCTCGACGGCCCGATCATGCGGGTCACTCCGCCCCACACCCACATCCCATTTGCCACGGTTCTCGAAGATGCCTTCATTCCCCAGGTCGACGACGTGGTCGCTGCCGTAAACACACTCGCCGCGTTGTAGGAGAATCCAACAATGTCGCTCACGGTCACAATGCCCCAGCTCGGCGAGACGGTCACCGAAGGCACCATCCTCAAGTGGTCCAAGAAGCCCGGCGACACCATCCGCGAGGATGAGGTGTTGCTGGAGATCTCCACCGACAAGGTGG
>DNGH01000156.1 GCA_003486285.1 Actinomycetota bacterium | reverse complement strand
GGGAATCGCAGAGCCTCCCCCCGGACCCCGCAACCCACAGGGCAGGGCCTCAGCCCTTCAGGACCCCTGTCAGGACATCGCCACGAGGGCCATCCCGTTCTCGTACAAGCTCGATCCCGTCACTGACGGGCGCAGGGGGTCGTAGCCCTCTCTCATCGCAGTTGGGGGACAGACCCGCGTAGGCCCGCCCCCCGATGCATCACGGAAACAGGTCGGACAGTTCCACGACATCGCACATGGCCCCGTCATCATTGAGCCGTTCATAGAACCAGGTACCGAGGTCGATCAGCACGCCGGAGTTGCCAACACACACTTGGGCGCAGGTCTGCCCAGCCAGTCGCGCCGCGTCCGGGTCCTGCCAGACCTCCGCGGGAATGGCGTCGATGCACGTACGAAAGTCGCCGTTCGCTCGGTAGCTATGACCCACCGGTCCGACATACAGAAGGACGGCAAGAGCAAGCAGCACCGACACCGCGATTGCCGACGGTCCCCACCGGCGACCCAGGCGAGCCATCCATCCAATCTATCAGCGAGCCGGAGCCACCCCATGGCCGGAAGGTCCGGTATTCAGGGCCTCAGGACCGCTTACCTCGCCAAACCTTTCCCCTGCCGGCGGCGCGGCGTGGTGCCAGGTCAACGGCTTAGCGCTTCGTGGGACCCGGTAGCGGAGCATCACCCGCGCTGGCAACTCGTCGTCGATTTCGAGGTTGGTTGTTCCCATATCGGCGGGAGGGAGTGCACCGCAGTACCAAGGCATGGGTGACGGATCGGGTCACGCAGCCGGGGTCACATCGCCTTGTACTTCGGACCCTCGCCACCCTCGGGCACGTGCCAGAGGATCACCTGCTCGGGGCACTTGGCCCGGCAGGTCTGGCAATGCAGGCAGTTGGACGGCGCGATGACGAGTTGGCCATCGACGAACTCGTACACCTCGCCGGGACAGAAGTTGACGCAGGCGCGTTCACCGTAGGTCTCGCCGCACTCGACGCACTTGCCCGGCTCGGCGATGGTGATGTGGGAGGGTTCCTCCTCGCGGTGGATCGTCCCCGACAGCGCCACACCGGTGAGCCGATCGGTGAAGCCGTTGCCGTCGTGGCCGAGGCGTGCCCCCTTCTTCATTGCGGCGAAGTCGGGCTCGGTCCCGATCTTCCAGGGGACCAGGCCCTGCAGCAACGACAGCGGAGCGCCGACGTAGACGCTGCCGCCCTTGCTGAACACCTGGCGGTAGTTGCGGCCCTTCCTCAGGTCGCGGACCACCGGGCTTGCTCGCAAGAGGTCGTCGTAGGCCTTGAGGCCGGCCGCGCTGAAGTCGTCGGTGGCGATGGCTGCGGCGATCGCCTCTCCGGCCAGCATCCCGGAGCGCATGGCGTTGTGCCAGCCCTTGAGCTTGCGGACGTCGGTGAACCCGGCGGCATCACCCACGATGAGGGCGCCGTCGGTGTACGGCTGTGGTAGCGAGTAGTAGCCACCCTCGGGGAGGGTCTTGGCGCCGTAGGCGATGGTCTCGCCCCCCTCGAGCAGCCTGGCGATGTAGGCGTGCGCCTTGAAGCGCTGCAGCTCCAGATAGGGGTTGAGGTCGGCGTACTTCCAGTCGAGGCCCATCACCAGCGCCACCGCCACCGTGTTCTGGCTCATGCTGTAGATGGTTCCGCCGCCGAAGAGGCGGGGGAGGGGATAGCCGAAGGTGTGGACGACGTGGTTGGCGCCGAACTTGTTGTCGGCGGGCAGCTTCACGATCTCCTTGACCCCCACCGAGTAGATCTGGGGGTTGGCATCCTTCGCCAGGCCATTCCGCTTGATGACGTCCTCGGCGAGCTGGCCGAGCGAACCCTCGCCGAACACCGTGACCTTGGCCGTGATGGTCTCGCCCGGGACGTGGTTGACCTGTTGGCGGCCCTCGCGGTCGAGACCGCGATCGCCCAGCCTCACGCCGGCGACCCGGCGCCCGTCATAGACCACCTCGGTGGCGGCGAATCCGGGGTAAACCCGCACCCCGATGGCCTCGGCCTCCCTGGCGAGCCAGGCGACCATCTCGCTGCCCGACAGGATGAACTTGCCGCGGTTCCGCATGTATCCGGGGACGACGAACTCGGGGAGCTTCATCGCCCGCGACGGTCCTGCCAGGAACACGGTGTCGTCGCGCTCCACGGCGCTGGCGAGCGCCTTGGTGACGAACTCGTCCTGATGGTCGCGCCAGTCGGGGATCAACTCGTCCAGGGCCTCGGACTCGAACACCAGACCGGAGAGGATGTGCTGCCCCACCTTCTCGGACTTCTCGATCACGACGACGCTCTCGGTGCGCCCGGCGGCGTTGAGCAACTGCTTGGCACGGATGGCGCCGGCGAGGCTGGCAGGCCCGGCACCGATGAAGAGAACATCGACCTGGTTGATCGCATCCATCAGTGGGTCCTCCCGGCTTCCAGCGCCTCGACGAGTTCGGGGACGGTCTCCTCCAGGGTCCCCACCACACCAAAGTCGGCGACGTTGAAGATCGGGGCCTTGGGATCCTTGTTGATCGCCACCACGATGTCGGAGTTCTGCATCCCGGTGAGGTGCTGCACCGCACCGGAGATGCCAACGGCCACGTAGACCCGCGGCTTCACCGTCTGTCCGGTCTGGCCCACCTGGTGGGCCCGGTCGATCAGACCGCGCTCGACGGCGGCCCGTGAGCCGCCGACCATGCTCTCTTCTCCCAGGTAGTCGCCGAGCGCTCGCGCCAGCGGGCGGATCAGTGCGTCGTAGCACTCGCGGGTCCTACAGCCCATGCCTCCGGCGGCGATGACCCCGGCCTCCGACAGTTCGGCGGTGTGCTGGATGGGCTCGTAGCTCACCACCGTGACCCCGGCCTCGTGCTGGGAGAGGTCAGGGTTGTGGCGGATCACTTCTCCGACCCTGGTGTAGTCCGGCTCGAGTGCCTTGAGCACCCCGGGGCGGGTGGTGGACATCTGCACCTTCGAGTTCCTGGTCAGGATCGAGGCCATGATGTTGCCGCCCAGCGCCGGCCGGGTCTGGCGCAACACCGCGGTGTACTCCTTGCCGGCCCGTTTCCCATCCATCAGGTCGAGGGCGGTGCAGTCTGCGGTCAGGCCCGAGTCGGCGCGGTAGGCGACGCGAGGCGCCAGTTCTCGGCCCAGCGGCGTCGCCGCAAAGATCAGCATCTGCGGCTGGTAGGTGTCGATCAGCCCGGCGGTGGCTCCGGTGTAGGGGATCGGCGAGAAGTGACCGAGCGCCTCGTGCTCGACGACGTAGACCTTGTCGGCGCCGTAGGCGATGAGGTCCTTGGCCATCGGGGCGACATCGGAGCCGAGAACGACCGCCGCCACCTTCTCCCCCAGGCTCCGGGCGAGTGCGGAGGCGCGCCCGAGCAACTCGAACGAGGCGCTGTGGAGTTCGCCGTCCTCCTGCTCGGCGAACACCCACACCTCGCCGTGATAGCTGGCCTCGCGGCCCGCGGGGAGCGAGTACTCGGCATCCTCGGCGCCGGCGGACTCGTGCGAGGCGAGCCGGGCATCGTGCATCTCCTTGAGCTTCCACGCCAGTGAGCGCATGTCGGTCTCGTAGACGCACGTCTTGGTGGCGGCATCCTTCGGCGAGAAGATCTTGTGGACTCCGGTGCGCGACCCGCTGAGCCCGATCCGGTCCGGTGCCGCCCCGATGTCTGCAGCGCTCCAGGTGATGATCTGCTGCTCGCGCGCCCAGCGGGTGCGGGAGAACGTGGCGTAGGGGGTCTCCGTCCACTTGGTGACGGTGATCAGCGCCGGGTAGCGATTCGGAGCGAGGACCTCGCGCCCGCTGCGGGTGATCCGGGACACCTGCAGGGCGTCCCCGACGAACTCGAAGCCGGTGGCGTAGGCGATCTGGGGGATGCCGAGCTCCTCGGCGACCTGGGGCGGAACCTGTGCCGTGTCGCCATCGACGGACTGCATTCCGGTGACGACGAGGTAGTCGCGGTCGCCCCCGAAAAGCTCCGTCTCGATCCTGCGGATCGCCTGTGCCAGGGGATAGGCGGTGGCCGGGGTGTCGGCGCCACCGAGCTTGCGATCCGTGAGCAGCACGGCCTGGTCGGCGCACACCGCCATGGCGTACTCGAGGACCTCGGAGGCGAAGGGGGGTCCCATCGTCAGGGCGACGATCTTGCCGTCCCGGTGCCGGCGCAGCGCCGCCGCAAAGGCGAGCGCCTGCTTGTCCAATTCGTTGCAGACGGTGTCGAGGAGCCCTCGCTTCAGAGTGCCCTTCTCCCAGTCCCACGCCTCGGCGGGGATGTTCTTGATGTCGGGCACCTGCTTGACCAGCACTATGTAGTTCACGCCAGCCCTCTCATCCGTCTTGCACGGCTGTCCACCAGTCAACGTATGCCCGCGGCGGTGCGCCCGACAGTGGCTTCCGGCCCCCCGAGCCACGGGGTTTTGGCCCAATGACGGCTCTTCGCCCCTAGGCCCGCTCGTCGGCAGATTGGCAACCCGCCGTCGGACCTGACCAGACGGGCGGGTACCGA
>DNGH01000216.1 GCA_003486285.1 Actinomycetota bacterium | reverse complement strand
CGCCGCACATCCTGGTCACCACGCCCGAGTCGCTCTACCTGCTGCTGACCTCGCAGGCGCGCGAGGTGCTGCGTGGCGTGGAATGGGTGATCGTCGACGAGATCCACTCGATGGCGGCCACCAAGCGCGGGGCGCACCTCGCCCTCACCCTGGAGCGCCTCGAAGAGGTCACCGCGGTGTCACCGCAGCGCATCGGACTCAGCGCCACCCAGCGGCCGCTCGAGCGCATCGCCAACTTCCTGGGGGGTGGGACGCTCGGTCCCGGCGGCTGGGAGCCGCGCCCGGTGCGAGTCGTCGATGCTCCCCGCGACAAGCAGCTCGACGTCGAGATCGTGGTGCCACTCGAGGACATGACCGCACCCGACACCACCGATGACGCGGGCCACCCCACCCGTTCGATCTGGCCATCGCTCTACCCCGCGCTGCTGGAACAGCTCATGGCCCACCGCTCCACGATCGTGTTCTCCAACAGCCGGGGCATCGTGGAACGGCTTGCCGGAGCGCTCAACGACCTGGCCGCCACCGAGATCGCACGCGCCCACCACGGGTCGCTCTCCCGTGAGCAGCGCCTGATCATCGAGGACGCTCTGAAGTCCGGAGAGCTGCGCTGCGTCGTCGCCACCTCGACGCTAGAGCTCGGGATCGACATGGACGCGGTCGACCTCGTGATCCTCGTCGAGTCGCCGGGCACCGTGGCCCGCGGGCTGCAGCGAGTCGGGCGCGCCGGGCACCAGGTCGGTGCCCCCAGCCGTGCCAAGGTCTTCCCGAAGCATCGCGGCGACCTGCTCGAGGCCACCGTGCTGGTCGACCTGATGCACCAGGGCCGCATCGAGGAGACCGTGGTCCCGGAGAACCCCCTCGACGTGCTCGCCCAGCAGGTGGTGGCGGCGGTCGCCGTCGCCGACCACCAGGCGGCGGCGCTCTTCGACGTGGTGCGCCGCGCCTATCCGTTCCGCAGCCTCCCCGAGAGCCTGTGGCGGGCGGTCCTCGACATGCTGGCGGGCCGCTATCCCTCGGACGACTTCGCCGAGCTGCGCCCCCGGCTGGTGTGGGACCGCACCACCGACACGCTGTCGGCTCGCGGCAACGCCCGGCTGCTCGCGGTCACCAACGCCGGCACCATTCCCGATCGGGGCCTGTATCCCGCCGTGCTCCCCGAGGGTGGGCGAGTCGGTGAACTGGACGAGGAGTGGGTCTACGAGAGCCGCGTCGGCGACGTGTTCGTCCTCGGCTCGTCCTCGTGGAAGCTGATCGAGATCACACCGGATCGCATCGTGGTGGCTCCGGCCCCCGGCGAGCGCGCCGCCCGGATGCCGTTCTGGCATGGCGACGGCCCGGGCCGGCCGGTGGAGACGGGACGCGCCGTCGGGGCCTTCGTGCGCGCCATCGCCGGGCTCGACGACACCGCAGCGCGAGAAGCGCTCACCGGCCGCTACCACCTCGATCGCCGCGCCGCCGACAATCTGATCGCCTACCTGGCCGCGGAGGTGGCTGCCACCGGCACCCTCCCCACCGATCGCACCATCGTGGTCGAGCGATATCGCGACGAGATCGGCGACTGGCGGCTGGTCGTGCTCTCCCCTTTCGGATCCCGGGTCCACGCCCCATGGGCCCTGGCCCTGCAACGCCGCTGGCGCGATGCCCACGGCGTCGCCACGGAGGCGATCTGGTCCGACGACGGGATCATCGTGCGCTTCCCCGACAGCGACACCGCACCGGACCCGATGACGGTGATCCTCGATCCGGACGAGGTGGAACGCCTCGTGGTCGACGAGGTCGGGACGAGCACCCTGTTCGCCGGACGCTTCCGCGAGGCGGCGGGCCGGTCGCTACTGCTCCCCCGGCGGCGCCCCGGCCGGCGCACCCCGCTCTGGTTGCAGCGCCGCCGCGCCGAGAGCCTGCTCGGTGTCGTGACGCGCCACCCCACCTTTCCCATCGTCCTCGAGACCTACCGCGAGATCCTCCAGGAGCACTTCGATCTCCCCGCGCTGAAGACGCTGCTGGGCGACGTCACGGCGCGGAAGATCCGGGTCAGCGCCGTGGACACCCATGGGCCGAGCCCCTTCGCCACGAGCCTCTCCCTCGACTTCGTCGCCTCGTTCATGTACGACTACGACGCCCCTCCGGCCGAGCGGCGCGCCATGGCCCTGACCGTCGACCAGAACCTGCTGCGCGAACTGCTCGGGGAACCGGCGATGCGCGAACTGCTCGAGCCCGAGGCGATCGCAGCCGTCGAGGCCGAACTGCAATGGCTGGCCGCGGACCGCAAGGCATCCGGCGCGGACGGCACGGCCGACCTGCTGCGCAGCCTCGGTCCACTCTCCAGCGCGGCAGTGGCCGCAAGATCGCTGGACCCCGATCCCGCGGCGACCCTCGCCGACCTGGAGCGGACCCGCCGCATCGTGCGCGTGACCATGCACGGCGAGTCGCGCTGGGCGGCGGTCGAGGATGCCGGCCGCCTGCGTGACGGTCTCGGAGTCGCCCTGCCCCAGGGGATCCCCGCCGCGCACCTCGAACCCGGCGACGAACCGGTGGCGGATCTGGTGGCGCGCTTCGCCCGAACCCACGGGCCGTTCACCGTCGATCAGGCTGCGGCGGAGCTCGGACTGCCCCGGGGGGTGGTGGCGGCGGCTCTGGCGGACCTCGAAGGACGCGGCAAGACCCTGCGCGGAGCCCTGCGCCCCGGGGGCGGCGACACGGAATGGGTGGCGACCGAGGTGCTGGCGCGCATGCGCCGCCGCTCCCTGGCGATCCTGAGGCACTCGATCGAGGCAGTGGATGCCGCCGCGTTCTCCAGGTTCGCGATCGGGTGGCACGGAATCGGTGGGCGCGGCACCGGCCCGGGGAGGCTCATCGAGTCGATCGAACGGCTGCAGGGGGCCGCCATTCCCGCATCCATCCTCGAGGCCGACCTGCTCGCCTCCCGGCTCGACTACTCCCCCGATCTGCTCGACACGCTCACCGCCTCCGGGGACGTGGTGTGGGTGGGGCGGGGAGCGCTCGGCGGCCGCGATGGCCGCGTCGCCCTGTACCTGCGCCCGCGGGTGCCTGCGCTGCTGTGGGATGCCGGACTCGATCACCCGCAGGGCCCGGTGCACGACCGACTCCGTGGCCATCTCGCCGAGCGCGGAGCGTCGTTCTTCCGCGATCTCTACGTCACCGCCGGCGGCGGCGACCCGGAGGACGTGCTGGCGGCGCTGTGGGACCTGGTCTGGGCCGGAGAGGTGACCAACGACACGATCGCACCGCTGCGCGCCTTCCTGTGGGGGCGGGTGCGCAAGCCGGTGGGACGCCGTCCCACTCTCCCCGGTGCCGCGGCACCGCCGACGGGATCGGGGCGCTGGTACCTGGTGGCAGACCTGATGACGCCCGTGGACGCGGTGGCCGCGGCGGCGGGGCGCGTCGAGCAACTGCTGGCGCGTCACGGGATCCTGGTGCGGGATGCCGTCCTCGGCGAGGGTCTTCCCGGCGGATTCGCCGGGGCGTATCCGGTGCTGTCGGCGATGGAAGACGTGGGACGGGTGCGCCGGGGTTACTTCGTGGAGGGTCTGGGCGGCTCGCAGTTCGCCCTGCCCGGTGCGGTGGAGCGACTGCGGGGCGGCGCCGCCGATGCGATGGTCACGGTCCTGGCCGCGGCGGATCCCGCCAACCCCTACGGGGCGGCCATCTCGTGGCCGGAGCACGCCTCGCGTCCCGGTCGCGCCGCCGGGGCGTACGTGGTGCTGATCGATGGCAGGCTCACCGCCTTCGTCGACCGCGGGGGACGCTCGGTCCTGACCTTCACCGAGGATCCCGACGCCATCACCGCTTCCGCCGCGGCCCTCACCGAGCTGGCCCGAACCAGATTGCGGCGCATGGTCGTCACCACCATCGATGGGGCCGATCCCGCCGCCACCGCCCTCGGGCGGGCACTGCTCGCCGCCGGATTCGCCGCGTCGTATCGGGGACTGGCGGCGCGCTGAGGCTCAGGGGCGCAGCGCTCGGGCGAGCACCGCGGCGAGGCGCACCGGGCCGGGGTCGGCCTCGAACCGGGCGACCGCCCGCAGGGTCGCCGTCGACCGGCGATGGAACACCGACCACGGCGGGGTCGGGGTCATCACGAACGGGGCGCGTATCACGGTCTTCTGCGGGTCATCCACCAGACGGGCGTTGTGCACGAACCCGATGCCGCTCTGCACGTCGTTGCGCCGGTGGCCGGGGAACGCCCCCCACGGGGTCACCCCGAGGGGGAAGGCGGCGGCGGCCCAGACGTTCACGCCGATCGATCCATAACGCAGTGTCGCGACGGCGCGGGCCACGCCGGTGTCCGCGGCGCGGGCCGTGTCGGGATCGACGATGACGGTGGCGTTGAGAGTGCCCCGCAACCGGTCGTTGCAGAAGTCGACTGCGGCCGAGAGGAACCGGCCCGGTGTCGCCTCGGGAACGTCGACCACGGCCAGCAACTGGCAGAAGGCCTCCTCTTGGAACACCGCCGCAGTGCTGTCGGCAGTGAGTCCCTCCAGCAGCGTCGGCGGCAATGAGTCCCCCGCCTCCGGACCGAGCCGGCGCACGATCGGGGCGTCGGCGATGGCCCTCGCATAGCGGGCCTCGGATCCCGGGTAGTAGGCGGGGCGGGCGGGACGTTGCGCGAGCAATGCCATCACGGCATCGAGGAACTCCTCGCGCTGCGGCCAACGCTCCGGAAGGACCATCACCTTGGCGGCGTTGCAGTTGTAACCCGCGTTCTGCACCATCTGGGTGGCCACGTGCCGCGCCTGCCAGTCGAGGGCGCGGCGCGACCACTTGCCGGGCACCACGATCACCGGGCTGACATTGCCGAGCTCGCTGGTCAAGCGCTTGTGCAGCACCGGATCGTCGGACGCCTTGCGCTCGCGGCCGGCTTCGCCCTTGCCGAACACGATCACGTCGTAGGTGTGCTCCGACCCCGTGATGTGGACCTCGTCCACGAGGGGATGCTGAACGAGGTGCTCCCCCACCTCGGCGTGGCCGTAGGCGAAGCGGACGAACCCGGCACTCACCAGTGGTGCGAAGACGTGCTCGATGTACGGGCCGATGTAGTCGTTGACCGGGCTGAACTTGACGATGGCGACATCGCCTTCGACGAAAAGCTTGTGGACCAGGTCGAGTGGGGCGATGCTGGAGACGTTGCCCGCACCGAGGATCGCGGCCACGGCGGGCGCCGGCGCCTCCCCCTTGGTGTAGAACCCGCCGAGATGACCGCGGGCCTCCGCCAGCGGGATGCCAGGCTGCATCCACACCTCGGCGCTCCACCCCCGGTACTGGATGCGATCCCAGCGGTCGCCGGGCATCACCTCCACCGTCACCTGCCCGTCGGGACGCACCCCGATCGCATCGTCGGAGATGGGAACCCGCCCGGTGCGGGCGATGCCCTCGAGCGTGTCCGCGAGAAAGCGGCAGGTGCGGATGAAGCTGATCGGTCCAGCCACCCAGTCCTCGCCGCCGTAGGAGGCATCGACCCCTTTGGCCCTCACGGCATCGGCCACCAGGTCGTCACCGACGGCGAGAAACCGCTCCCCCAGGTCGCGCAACATCGCCACCCGCTCGTCGATCGACACCAACGCCCAGGCCGGGGCGCGCCGCGCCAGCGTCTCCAGCGCGGCATCGATCGCCTCGAATGAAGTCCCGGTCATGACGCGTCGCCGCCC
>DNGH01000271.1 GCA_003486285.1 Actinomycetota bacterium | reverse complement strand
CCGAGCACTCCCACGCCGACGCCGCCGGCCTCGAGAGTGCCCCGGTGTGCCTCGCCATCGATCCCGCGCGCCAGCCCCGAGCACAGCCCCCAGCCTGCCGCGGCGATCGCCCTGCCGAAGGCGCGGGCCAGGCCGCGGCCGTATGCCGTGCTGCGGCGGGTACCGACGACGGCGACCATCGGTGCCGCGGGAAGTTCGCCGCGGACGAAGAGCACGTCGGGCGGGTCGCCGATCCCCGCCAGCGGCTCCGGATAGTCCGAATCGCCCAGGAAGACGGGGCGCACCCCGGCGGCGCGCATCCGCTCCCGGTGCGCCGCCGCGGTGAGGAGGGTGGCCGGATCGATCCCGGGCACGGCGCCGCACCGCACCGCGCCGAGCAGGTGCTCCGGTCCGCCGTACCGATCGCTCAACTCACGGCGCCGGTCGGGGTGCAGGCCCAGGAACGCGACCGTGAGTCGTTCCCCCTTCACGTGGCGGCGCGCAGCGCCAGCGCCTCGGCGACGTGATCACCGGCCACCGCTTCGGCGCCGGTGAGATCCGCGATGGTGCGGGCGACACGCCGCACCCGGTCCCAGCCCCGGCCGCTCAAGGCCAACTTGTCGACCGCGCTCACCAGCAGCGTCCCCGCCTCGCCGTCCCAGGGCATCGCGTCGAGGTGCTGGCGTGAGAGGTCGCGGTTGAGCGCCCCGCGCTCCTGTTGGATGCGTCGGGCCGCCGCCACCCTGATGCGCACCTCGGCGCTGGTCTCACCACCCGGCGCCTGGAGCTCGGCACCATCGAGTGGCGCGACCGCCACCCTGAGGTCGAACCGATCGAGCAGGGGCCCCGATAGCCGGGCGCGATAGCGCTCCACCGCGGCGGGAGCGCACCGGCAGGCGGTGCGCGAGTCCCCGCGATGCCCGCAGGGGCAGGGATTGGTCGCGGCGACGAGCTGGGCGCGACACGGGAACACCACCGACACCCCCTTGCGAGCGATGTGCACCCGGCCCTCCTCGATCGGCTGGCGGAGCATGTCGAGCAGGTGGCGCGGGAACTCGGCCAACTCGTCCAGGAACACGACGCCCCGATCGGCCAGGGTCAATTCTCCGGGAACCGGGACCCCCGAGCCACCACCGAGGATCGCCGCAGGAGTGGCACTGTGATGCGGACTGCGAAACGGGGGCCGATCCTCGAGTGGCACCGGCCGCCCCGCCGCCGAGTGGGCCTTGGCGACGTCGAGCACCTCCTCCGGCGTGAGATCGGGGAGCACCCCGGGCAGGGCGCGGGCGAGCATCGTCTTGCCGGCTCCGGGAGGACCGGCCAGCAGCAGGTGATGACCGCCGGCGGCGGCGATCTCGAGGGCACGCCGAGCCGTCGTCTGTCCCCGCACCGCCGCCAGGTCGATGAACGAGCCGCCGGGAGCGGGCGGTGGCAGCGTCACCGGCCGACCCGGGTGAGTACCCAGCGCCACCGCCACGGCCTCGGCGAGGTCGGCCACCCCGTGGACCTCTGCCCCCGACAGTGCAGCCTCTCCAGACCCGGACGCCCCGACCAGGCAGCGCTCGGAGCGCCGCCGTGCGACGAGTCCTGCGGCCAACCCGCCGCGCGCCGGGCGCACCGCACCGTCAAGCGCCAGTTCGCCGATCGCCACCACCCGCGACGCCGCCACCGGGATCGCACCCACCGCCACCAGGACCCCGAGCGCGATCGGGAGGTCGTAGGCGGAGCCGACCTTGGGGAGATCGGCCGGAGCCAGGTTCACGGTGACGTGCCGGGGAAAGGGGTGCCCGGTCGCCACGATCGCCGAGCGCACCCGTTCGCGCGCTTCGCGCACCGCGGTGTCGGGAAGCCCGACCACGGCGAACTTCTCCTTGCCATGGCGCACGTGGACCTCGACCCGAACCGGTCGCGGCTCGACCCCGACCAGTGCCGCCGAGGTGACCGCTGCAAACATCCCCGGCACCGTATGGGTTGGGGAGCGGACTGGCTAGCCCCTCGCGGTCAACGTCCGTGGAACTGGGGAGGGCGCTTCTCGACGAACGAGACCACCCCCTCGGTGAAGTCCTCCGACGTCAGCAGGAGAGCCTGAGCCGTCTGCTCGAACGAGAGCGCCTGCTCGAAGGTCATCTCCGAAGATCGGTCGAGACCTGCCTTGACGAACCGTTGCGCCAGTGGAGCCCCCGAGGCGAGTTCGGCCGCGGTGGTGCGCGCCACCTCCGCCAGGTCGGCGGCAGGGACCACCCGGCCGACCAGGCCGATCCGCTCGGCCTCCGTCGCATCCACCATCCGGCCGGTGAGGGACAGCTCCTTGGCGCGGGCCAGTCCGATGCGCCGCGGCAGCAGCCAGGTCCCGCCGAAGTCCAGCGTCAGCCCGCGGCGCACGAAGATCTCCGCGAAGCGGGCCCGGTCCGAGGCGATCGCCACGTCGCACCCGAGGGCGAGGTTGAGACCGGCCCCGGCCGCCACCCCATCGACTGCGGCCAGCGTCGGCTTGGTGCAGCGGTGCAGCGCCAGGGCGGCGGCGCCGACCTGTTCGAGCATGGCGTAACCCGCGGCCACGGATCCGGGAGAGAAGTCCGAGCCCACGTCCGCTCCCGAGCAGAAGTCCTCCCCGGCACCGGTGACGACGAGCACCCGGGACTCCGATGCCTCGAACTCGGTGATCAGCTCGGCAAGGCGTCCCCACTGGCCGGTCGGGACGGCATTGCGCCGGCCGGGATTGTCGATTACCAGCCAACGGATCGCACCGTCGTCGCGCACCTCGAACATGCGGGCACACTACCGCCGCACCCCGGTCGTACCATGCCGTCATGGGATTCAACCCGTTCCGTCGGCACCGCCGCTCGGCGATGGACGTCATCCTGGTGGTCGTAACGATCGCCATCACCGCGGCACTGGTCGTGTGGGCGGCCGCGGCGGGTTGAACCCCTTCGACGACGAGGTGGCCGTCCCGGTCCAGGGGTATGCGGCGCGCAAGCGCTACCTCTGCCCCGGCTGCGAAGGCTTCGTCGAGGCCGGAGAGGGACACGTGGTCGTCGTGCCCGAGCACCACCCCGACCTGCGCCGTCACTGGCACCGCGCCTGCTGGCAGCGGGAGCAGAGACGGAGGTT
>DNGH01000177.1 GCA_003486285.1 Actinomycetota bacterium | reverse complement strand
CGTGAGCCGTGAGCCGTGAGCCAATAGCCAACACCTGATACCTT
The DNA here is from genome assembly GCA_003486285.1 of Actinomycetota bacterium. Classification (GTDB taxonomy): domain Bacteria; phylum Actinomycetota; class Acidimicrobiia; order Spongiisociales; family UBA11373; genus UBA11373. Next base: position 2,810 of record DNGH01000177.1, on the reverse strand, counting down.
CTTCCGCACCATGGATCGCTCCGAACTCCTCGCCCGCTATCGCACCGGGTACGCCGCCGTCGCCGACGCCCTCGGCGAGCTGTCGGATGCGGAACTCGACCACAGCCCGGCACCCGGCGAGTGGACGCCGCGCATGGTGGCCCACCACCTCGCCGACAGCGAGGCCACCGCGTTCATCCGCCTGCGCCGCCTCATCGCCGAGGAGGATCCTGTCATCGTCGGTTACGACGAAGCCGAATTCGCCCGACGCCTCCACTACGACCGGCCCATTGCGGCGTCACTGGGGGTGCTGCGTGCGGTGCGCCAGGCCAGCCTCGAGTTGCTCGAGAGCCTCGGTCCCGACGAATGGGACCGCGCCGGCACCCACTCCGATTCGGGCCGGTACTCGGTGGACGATTGGCTGCGCATCTACGCCGGACATGCCCGCGACCACGCGGCACAGATCCACGCCGCCGTGAAGGGCTGACGGCTAGTCCGGGACCAGCACCGCCGGAGTGACGGCGTGCTCCTCGAGCCAGCTCACCGCGTCGGCGAGGTCGAAAGGGGCGTCACCGAGCACGCCGCGCAGCATCGCCAGGAGCAACCGGCTCACGGTGGGCACCGTCACCTCACCGCCCCGACCACTCGCCACGAAGCCCTCCGCCGAGAAGCCAAACCGCTCGAGAGGACCGATGGCATCGCCATCGAACCGGAGATGGTGCTGGTGCAGCCACGCCACCAGGGTCTCGCCATCCCCGAACGACTCCAGGGCGAGCATCAGGCCCAGGGTCTCGGCGTCCTCCACCCCGAGGAGCAATCCCCCGCCGTCACCGGCGGTCACCGACATCCCTCGGTCGGAGTGGACCACCCATTCCAGGCTGTCGAGGCGGAGGTGCCGCGAGTCGTCGCCGAAGGAGAACACGCCGTGCGGCCACACCTCGGCGCCGCAGATGGAACACCCGTAGGGCGGGTCGTCGTCGCCCCGAGTGCATCCGGCGAAGATGAGGTTGCGCTCGCCCTCCAGGTCCGGTCCCGGGGGGAATCCGTAGACGACCCGGCGCAGGGCTCGCTTCCCCCGGCAGGACGGACACGTGGTTCTGGGAGCCAAGGCTCACCTCCTCGGCTGGAACCTAGGCGGCGGGGGTGACACGAAACGCGTTCGGAGCTAGGAGCGGCGCGAGTCAGGCCTGCAGGGCGTCCCAGTCGATGGCGACCTCCTGATCGTCGCCGCGACCCACCGCCACGTCGACCGCGGTGCGCGGTCCGACCTTGCCCACCAGGCGCTCCGGGACCCGGTGGCCGATCGTGGCGCTATACGGGTCGCGCCCGGGAAGCTTGACCTCGAGTTGGATGACGAACACCCGGTCGTCGGCACCCGCGGCCGTGGCCTCCTGGAGCCCCAGGTCGGAGATGTCGCCCATGTCCTGCATCGCGGTGATCACTGCGGTACCGCGCCGGCCCTTGGCCAGCAACTCCGCAGCGCTGCCGACCTTGGCACCGGAGAGGCCCGGCACCGCCGGACTCGAATCCGCACCGGTCGCGGCCCCTGCCACGGCACCCCCGGAGAAGTCGACCACAACCTGGTACTGGTCGGTGGGGTCGACCAGCACCGGAAGCCGGGTGCCCAGCTGCAACGCCCCCACCGCCATGCGCGACACCAGCTGGCGGGTTTCGACCCGATACGGGATGCCGTCGCCCACGGCCACGTCGAGGGTGAGGGCGGCAACCGGGTCGTCGTTGACGGTGACACCGGTATCGGAAACCGCCACGAGGGTGGCGGTGCCGGGCAGGCCGGTGGCGAGCATGTGCTTGGTGAGCCCGGTGAGACCGCCCATCTGCCGGCCGATCAGGTAGAAGACGAGGCCGACGATCGACAACGCGATTCCGGTGGTGACGAATGCCATCCGGCCCTCGCCCCCGACGAGAATCGCTCCGGCCAGGCAGCCGCCCGCGATGAACAGCATCACCTTTCCGATGCCGCCCATCCGCTTGAGGAATCCGAGGACGATCTCGTACATCGACTCACCTCCAGGGGCGGGAACCGTAACCGGTCGCCGGGCCCAGCGTCGGCCGGAGGTAGCCTCGATGCTGTGGACACCCCCGCGTCGCGCCGCCCTGTCGAGATCCGTCACGCCGCCCTCGACGACTGCGGCGAGGTCACCGGCCTGGCCGTGATCATCGACGTGGTGCGAGCGTTCACCACCGCGGCCTACGCCTTCGGAGCGGGGGCGCAGAGCATCACTCTGGTGTCCGGGGTCGACGAGGCCCTGCAGCTGAAGGCTGCCGATCCAGATGTTCTGGTGATGGGCGAGGTGGGTGGGATGCCCCCGCCGGGGTTCGACTTCGGCAACTCCCCCACCCGGTTGGAGCACGCCCCGGTGGCGGGGCGTCGCCTGGTGCAGCGCACCGGGGCGGGCACCCAGGGCGCGGTGCGCTGCCATCGCGCCGAGCCCATGTTCACCGCGTCCTTTGCGGTTGCCGGGGCCACGGTGCGGGCGATCCAGGCACTGGAGCCGCGGACGATCACCCTGGTCGCCACCGGACACACCTGGGGTGACGAGGACCGCGCCTGCGCCGACTACCTCGAGCAGCACCTCATGGGCACCCCACCCGACCCCGGCCCCTACCTGGAGCGGGTGCGCACCGCCGTGGCGATTCGTCACCACGATCCCGAGGCGTACGACACCCTCGGCGACGACCTCGACCGCTGCACCCGCCTCGACGCCTTCGACTTCGCCATGCGGGTGCGGCGCGAGGGCGACCGGCTGGTGATGCGGAAAGAGTCGCGAGTCGAGAGTTGAGAGTCATCCGGACTCTGAACTCTGAACTCT
>DNGH01000230.1 GCA_003486285.1 Actinomycetota bacterium | reverse complement strand
AGTCCAGAGTCCAGAGTCCAGACTCTCCAACTCTCAACTCTCAACTCTCAACTCTCAACTCTCCAACTCTCGACTCTCCAACTCTCAACTCCTTGGTACCAACGCCAGTTGCCGTGACTGCGCCACCAGGCGCCCTGCGGAGTCCCAGACCTCGCCGTCTTCTTCGAGGAAACCGCCGGTGATGAACCGGGTGGTGAAGGCACAGCGCAGCCAACCCGGGGCGGGACGGGCCCGCACGTGTGCGGTCAGTTCGAGGGTGGGCACCCAGGCCACCGGGAGATCGGTGAAGAAGATGGTCGGCGGAAATGCGTCGACCGCGACCAACAGCGCCAGTGGATCGATCGGCTCCTCGTCGCGCAGGCGGAACCAGCCTTCGACTCGCGGGGCGCCGCCGACGTCACCCCAGGCGGCGGCGCGCTCCGGAGGCAGGCGCAACTCGACGCGGCCCATGAACGGTGGTGGGAAGGTGTCGGTCGGTTCGATCGGGAGGCAGTCCTCCACGGCAGGCAGCGAGGGTGGGCCGGCTTCGAGGCGCTCCACCCCGGCGGACTCCTCGAGGTCGCCGAACGACCCCAGCATGCGCAACAGGGGACGGTCCGATCCGATGAGCGCGGCGCTGACCGTGGTGAAGCGCTTTCCCGACTTCACCACCTCGGTCTCGACCGTCACCGGCCCAGGGCTTCCGGGTGCGAGGTAGTGCGCGGTGACCGTGACCGGGTCGGGCCGCCCCGCGACGGCGGCGGCGGCGCGAGCCGCGATGGCGAGGAGATAGCCACCGTTGGCGGCGCCGACGATGTCCCAACCCGGGGCGATGGCTCCGGACCAGCGGCCCGGACCGAGCGGAGTCACCGCCGAGGCAGTGCGCAGGCTCATTGGTGGTCCCGTCGCGTCGCCATCAGCACGTCGGCGGCTCCGGTGGGGCGTCGTCCTGGACGACGAGGATCTCGCGTTCGGAGTGCACCCGCCATTCGGCGAATGAGCGCACCGCAAGGACGACGACCACCCCGACGCCGGCTCCGGCGACCACGGCCGCGAGCGCGGCGATGGCGGCTGCCGCCACCGGGCACGAACCGGGGGCACAGGAGGCCGCGGTGACGTAGTAGCCCACCGCGGCCCCGGCGATGGCGGCGAGCAGCACCGGGATGAGCACCCGGGGGTTGGGGGCCCTCATGTCGGCTCCTTGCGGCGTCCCGACTCGTCGGCGCCTGCCGCCTCGAGGACTTCGAGCGGTGCCAGCTCCGGAGGGAGGCGCAGCACCCCGCCGGATGCGGGGACCACCGGCACCAGGGCGAGCGCCAGGTCGCGGCGCCACGCCAACACCACGACGATCACCGCCGAGGCGACCGGTACGGCCGCCACGGGGAAGCGCGCCGCGATGGCGCCGGCGGCAGCCGCGATGGGGTGCACCCAGCGCATCAGAAGCAGTGACCCCGGCACGGCGCGCCCCAGCAGCAGCGCCAGCAGCCAGGACCAGGCGGCAAACCCCCAGGTGGCGGCGGCCACTCCCTCCGGGCCGGTCAGGGCGAGCGCGGCAGGAGTGAGCACCAGGGTCAGGAGCACCACCACCGCCGCCGCAGGCACCCCCCCCACCGTGGGGAGACGGCGCAGCCATCTTCCCAGCCAGGGCCCGGAGGTGGCGGTGAGGGATACGGCGGCGAGCAGCACCACGACGATCCCGAAGCGGGAGTCCAAGAGGGCGCCCGTGGCGATCCAGGTGACCGCGAGGACGGCACCGAGACGCCCCGCCCAGCGGCCGCGGGCGAGCAGGATCCCGGCCACCGCAATCACCGTGGCCAGGGCCATCCCCGCAGCCAGGAGGAGAGCGCTCGAAGGAGACCACGGCGCGGGTCCGAGCGCCAGGGCGACGGCACCGGTGGCCGTGGCTGCGGTCACGAGGAGGGCGATGACGAGGGGGGCGGCCGGCACGGGCCGCATTATGACCTTCGCCGGGGCTCAGTCGGTGTCGCTGTCACCGACCGGAGGCGGGAAGGCGGCACCGGATGGAGGAGCCCAGTACTCGGTCTCGAGCCAGGCGCGCCCCTGCGGCTCGAGGGTGATCACCGCGGCATGCCCCGGCTTGTCGTCGTGGAAGTCCTCGAACCCCTCGTCGCGCAGAGCGAGGCGCAGGGCCTGCACCGGATCCTGATGTGACACCAGGATCGCCACGGCGCCGGGATGGGCCGTCCCCAGTGCGTCGACGACGTTCTTCATGCGCACCGCTACGGCAGCGAGACTCTCGGGGGAGAACGGCATGTCGGCGGGAGCGGCGGCGTAGGCCTCGAGTTCGCCGGGGAAGCGATCGTCGAGCGCCGTCCATGGGATCCCCGACCAACGCAGTGAAAGCCCCCATTCGGTCAAGCCGGGCTCGGGCACCGCGTCGAGCCCGAGGCGCCGCGCCAGGTAGCTCGCGGTCTCCCGGGCCCGATCCAGGGGGGAGGTGACCAGCAGGCTGGCGCCGCAGCCCGACAGATGGTGCGCCGCGGCGGCCGCCTGAGTGCGGCCGAGAGCCGACAGGTGGAAGCCGGGGAGGTCGGAGTACACGATGCCCCGCGGATTGTCGACCTCGCCGTGGCGGACGAGGTGGAGGCGGGCGAGCACGGAGCGAGTGTAGGGGGGCGGGTACCGTGGCTCCGTGGACGCCTTCGCCGAGTGCATCGCCCACGTCGACATGGACGCGTTCTTCGTCGAGGTGGAGCGTCGCCGACGTCCCGAACTGCGCGGCCGCGCCGTCGTCGTGGGAGGGGCCGGGCCGCGCAGCGTGGTGGCTTCTGCCTCCTACGAGGCGCGGAGCCGCGGGGTCCACTCCGCGATGCCCATCGTCCAGGCGCGGCGCCTCTGCCCCCACGCGGTGGTGGTCCCTCCCGACCATGAGGCATACGGATCGGCCTCGGAGGAGGTGTTCGCGGTCTTTGCGGAGTTCACGCCGCTGGTCGAGGGCGTCTCGGTGGACGAGGCCTTCCTCGACCTGTCCGGGCTGCGCCGCCACTACCCGGACCCGGCGTCCGTGGGGCAGCGGATCCGGGTCGTGATCCGGGAGCGGCTGTCACTGCCTTGCTCCGTGGGCCTGGCGACCACCAAGCTCTTGGCGAAGATGGCGTCGCGCGATGCGAAGCCCGACGGGCTCCTGCTGGTGCCGGCGGCAGGTGGCCTCGCCTATCTGCACGGCAAGCCGGTGCGGGCGCTGTGGGGCGTGGGGGAGGCCACCCATGCCCGCCTGGAGGAGCTCGGGGTGGCCACGATCGGCGATCTCGCCGCGCTGCCCCGGGAGATCCTGGTGCGCCGGCTGGGGCCGGCGCTGGGCGGGCATCTGTCCGATCTGGCCGCCGGCCGCGACCCGAGGGAGGTGAGCCCCGGCGCCGCGGTGCGGTCGATCTCGGTCGAGGAGACGTACGACCACGATCTGACCGATCCGGAGCGGATCCACCGCGAGCTGCTGGCTCAGGCCGACCGCTTGGCCGACCGGTTGCACCGCGAGGGATACCTGGCGGGCACGGTCCACCTCAAGGTGAGGTATCCCGACTTCACCACGGTGACCCGCAGCCATACCTTTGCCGAGCCGGTGGCGACGGCTCGTGACCTGAATCGCGCCGCGCTGGAGTTGCTGGCGCGCACCGATGCCGGTGCAATACCGGTGCGGTTGCTCGGAGTCGCAGCCGGCGGACTGGTCGAGGCGTCGGCGCCGCGGCAACTGGGACTCGAGGCGCGGCCCTGGGACGAGGTGGAGAAGGCCGTCGCCGAGGTGCGCGACCGCTTCGGACGGTCCGCGGTGGATCGGGCTCGCCTGTCGCGTCACCCATCGGACCCCGCGACCCGCCCCGGGCGTGAATGAGGGGCATCGGTATACTCGGCCACCCATCGGTGGAGCCCTGGCGATGCCACTCGACGACAGAGAACAGCGGATCCTCGAGGAGATCGAACGGCGCTTCTACCAGGAGGACCCGCGCCTCGCCGAGTCGGTCCGTGACGCGCGCCTCGCCACCTCGTCGAGCCGGAACCTGCGGTGGGCACTGGTGGGGTTCATCGCCGGTGCGATACTCATGTTCGGGTTCTTCACCAGGCAGACGCTGGTGGCGCTGGTCGGATTCGCGGCAATGGTCGCCGCGGTGGCGTGGATGATCGCGATCCTGCGGCGACGCGCCGGTGTGACGGCCGCGTCGCCGGAGTCGTTGGCGGGCAGGCTGCGGCGGCGGTTCCGCAACGACTAGAGTCGCCTTCCTCGGGGAAGACGAGACACGGCCACGCTGCGGTCGGGGTCGTACAGGGAGAGAGGCCAGGTTTGGAAGGGTTCACCGCTCAGCAGGCTTGTCGCCTGACCGGGTGCACAGCGCATCAACTTCGCTATTGGGATCGCGTCAAGCTGATCCAGCCGTCTCTCCAGCACACCGGAGGCCGTCCTGGTCGCCGGAGGCTCTACACGTTCCGTGATCTCGTGGCGCTGCGCGTGGTCCGCTCGCTCCTCGACAACGGGATGTCGGTGCAGCGGGTGCGTCGTGCGTGGGATTACCTGCGTCGCACCGGCGACATGGACACCCATCTCGCCGAGGTGAAGCTCGTCACGGACGGCCAGACGATCTTTCGCGTCGCCTCCAACGAGGCCGAACTGCTCGACGCGCTG
>DNGH01000275.1 GCA_003486285.1 Actinomycetota bacterium | reverse complement strand
GCTGATGACGTGGAAGTGCGCCATCGTCGGTATTCCGTTCGGCGGCGCCAAGGGAGGGGTGCGGGTCGATCCGACCAAGCTGTCGCGCTCGGAGATGCAGCGGGTCACCCGCCGCTACACCGCCGAGATCGTCGACTTCATCGGCCCCGACAAGGACATTCCCGCACCCGACATGGGAACGGACGAGCAGGTGATGGCGTGGATCATGGACACCTACAGCCAGCACGTGGGCCACACCGAGCCCGCCGTCGTCACCGGCAAGCCGCCGGCGCTCGGCGGTTCCATCGCCCGACGCGAGGCGACGGGACGGGGCATGGTCAGCCTTCTCCCGGTGGCCGCGGGCGAGTGCGGGATCGAGGTCGCGGGCGCCCGGGTCGCGGTTCAGGGATTCGGCAACGTCGGGCGGTACGCCGCACTCGCCGCCAGCCAGATGGGGACCAAGGTGGTGGCGATCTCGGACGTGTCCGGCGGCATGTACAACCCCAAGGGCATCGACATCGAGGCCGCATTGGCCCACATCGAGAAGCATCCCACCCTCGAGGGGTTCGCCGGTGGCGACCCGATCGACAATGCCGCCCTGTTGAGTCTCGACTGCGACGTCCTCATGCCCTGCGCCACCGGTGGGGTCCTCACCGCCGCCAATGCCGGCGACGTCAAGGCCAGGCTCATCATGGAGGGGGCCAATGGGCCCACCACCGGGGAGGCCGACCGGATCCTCGCGGGCAAGGGCGTTCTGGTCGTTCCCGACGTCCTCGCCAATGCCGGCGGCGTGACCGTTTCGTACTTCGAGTGGGTGCAGGATCTGCAGAACTACCTCTGGTCCGAGTCGGAGATCGTGGGCCGACTGCGCGAGATCATGAGCCGCGCCTACGAAGAGGTGCAGGCCGTGGCGCGCACCCACCAGACCGACCTGCGCACCGCGGCGCTGATCAAGGGGATCAAGCGTGTGGCCGACGCCAAGCTGGCCCGCGGCGTCTACCCCTGAGCGGGAGCCTCATCCGGCGGCAGCGGCCAGCGACTGCACGGCGAAGGCAGGACAGATGTCCTGGAACGAGCACCAGTCGCACAGCTTGCTCACCCGCGGGGGGAAGCGGTTCTGGGTGATGGCGCCGTCGATGGCGGTCCATAGCGCCCGCAGCTGGCGGTCCATGGCGTCGAGCTGGCCATCGTTGACGGGGATCTCGTAGACGGTCGGCCCGTTGAGGTAGATCAACTTGACGGCATCGGGGGTGCGACCGGTGCGCCGCCGGATCAGCAGGGCATAGATCTTGAGGGCGAAGAAGGCGGGCAGGGCGTACTGCTCCGGCGGTGCCTTGCCGGTCTTGTAGTCGGAGATCACCAGGCGGCCGTCGGGGGTCTCCTCCATCCGGTCGAGGATGCCGCGGATCACGATCCCGTCGAGGTCCTCCAGCATGTCGAGCTCGCGGTCGATCGGTTCGACCCGGGTCGGGTCCTCCACCGTGAAGTAGTTGGCGAGTAGGGCCAGGCTCTCCAGTCCCCAGGCGCGCTCCTCCTCGACGGTGGCGAACAGGCCGTCGAACTCGGTGAGCCGCACTTCGGCCCAGGCCTGGCGGAAGAGGTCGTAGAGCAACTCCGGGGTGCGCTCGGCGGCGGGACGGTCGTAGAGGCGCTGCAGGGCGAGGTGAGCCGTGGTGCCGCGTGCCTGATAGACCGTGGTGGGCTCGGGGAGCCGGTCTATCGCCCGGAACTTGAAGAGCTGCGGGCAGTGCTTGAAGTCACTGGCTCGGCTCGGTGACAGGGTCTCCAACGTCATGTCCGGGACTATACGTGGCCGGAGTGACACGGGTGTAGTTCGATCCCCGCCGCGGGATGCGGAGGTCCCGGTCCCAGAAGGCGAACGAGAGCAGGCCGATCCCCACCGCGATGGCCGCGGTTTGGAACATGGCCTCATAGCCGAAGCGGGTCACCACCGCCCCCAGGAGCGGGGCCCCGGTGACCACACCGACATCCCACATGCCGGTGAAGATCACGGCCGCGGTACCCCGCGACGAGGCACTGGCCCGGCCGAAGACGAGGGCGAAGAGGATGGGGAAGACGTAGCCATGCCCGGCGCCGCACAGCACGCCCGCCAGGGTCACCGTGAGGTCGGAGTGCGACACCGACAGGGCGACGAAGCCGGAGCCCAGGGTGAGCATCGCCGGATAGAGCACCCGCTTCAGCCCGATGCGATCGGGAAGCCACCCGGCGAAGACGCGCAGCGCAATCGCAGTCGAGGCATACGCCGCGAAGAAGGCGCCCACCGAGCCGATCCCGGTCTCGTCCACATAGGTGCGCAGGAAGGTGAAGTAGGCGGTGAGCGCAAAGCTGAAGACGAACGTGATCCACCACAAGGGGAGCAGGTCGCGCTGCGTGAGGCAAGCGAGAAACGACGGGTGCCGCTCCATCGGAGCGAGTTCCACCGACTCACGCAGGGGCAGGGCCAGCAGCAAGGCAATCGTCCCCAGGACGATGGCGGCGCCGAAGAGGGCGGTGAAGTCGGAGTGGGCCAGGATGACGTCGCCCAGGACTCCGCCCACAGCCACCGGCAGCAGTCCCGACACGCCGAAGAGGGCCAGGCCCTCGGTGCGCCGCTCCTCAGGGATGATGTCTGCGGCGAACGTGAAGATCGCGGCGAACAGCAGCGCCTCACTGAATCCGTGGATGAAGCGCACGACGTAGAGCCACGGACCGATCGAGTGGACCGTCAGGTACAGCAGCAACGCCAGCACGTGGGCGGCGTTGCCCACGAGGATCACCGGCCGGCGCCCACGCCGATCCATGGCGCGCCCCACCATGGGGCGGATCAAGAGCGCGGCGAGCACGGTGGCTGCGGCGATGCGCCCGATCTCGGCTTCGTCCGCCCCCATTCCCTCGAGGTACCGGGGGAAGTGCACGAACAGGAAGTAGGCCAGTCCGGAGAAGAAGCTCACCAGCCAGGCGAGGACGAAGCGTCGGGAGAGGAGCATGGCCATGCGCGGTGGGCAGCGTAGGTGTGCGCGATTGGGGGTCTCTCCGCGTCGTGGCGGCCTCGACGGCC
>DNGH01000085.1 GCA_003486285.1 Actinomycetota bacterium | reverse complement strand
TGGTTGCTGCCGTCGCGCATCGCGAGGATGACGGTCGCGCCGCCGCGCGCGAGGTCGCCGCCGGCGGCGGTGGCGGCGATCGCCGGCCAGATCCACAACCCCTGGTTCGGATTCCGCGGCGGCAAGGGACTCGGAGTCACCGGCGGCACTCTCGCCGTGATCTGGCCGCCGGGGCTGCTGGTGGTGCTCCCGGTGCTCGGCCTGGTGACGCGGGCCCTGGGGTCGGCACTCGGGTCTCTGGTCGGCCTCATCACCCTCGGTGGGGCCGCGGTGGTCTGGGCCCGGCGCGATTGGGCGATGGCGTGGGGCATCGCGCCGGACGACCTGCTGGTCTGGTATGCCATCGGTGTGGTGCTGCTCGCCGCACCCAAGTTCTTCGCCGACCTGCGACGGCGACCCGTCGCCACGCGCTCAGCCGGGCGGTGACCTGCCCTCCTCGAGCACGATCGTCACCGGCCCGTCGTTGACCAGCGAGACCACCATGTGGGCCCCGAACCGTCCGGTGGCCACGCCGACCCCCGCCGCGCCGATCGCAACGGCCACTCTCCCCACCAACTCCTCGGCCGTCGCGGGCGGTGCCGCGGCACTGAACGACGGCCGGCGTCCGCGCGAGGTGTCGGCGAGAAGGGTGAACTGGCTCACCACCAGCACCGAGCCTCCGATGTCGGCCACGGAGAGATTCATCTTCCCGGCATCATCCGGGAAGATGCGGAGGTGGACGATGGCCTCGGCGAGCCGATCCGCGGCGGCGCCATCGTCCCCGGCAGCCACCCCCACCAGCGCCAGCAGGCCGCGTTGGATGGAACCGACGACGGCGCCGCCGACCTCGACCTGAGCGGAAGAGACTCTCTGGAGAACGGCGCGCATCGGGACGAAGAGTACCGGGGCTCAGCGCGGCGAGGGCAGCGCGATCACCACGACCGGGACCGCAGCGTGTTCGATCATGAAGCCGACCCGATGCCCGAGGAAGGGCCGGTGACTCAGGGGGCGTGCCGACGCCCCGAGGACCAGCAGATCGGCGCTCGAGTTGCGAACGAAGTCGATGATCTCCTGCTCGGCGCTCGTGGCGCGCTTGATCTCGGTGTTCACGTCCACGCCGACGCGCTCGCCGAATTCACGAGCCGATCGGGCCAGCGCCTCGCCCACCTCGGTCGAGTCGGAGAGCCATGGCCGGTCACCCTCGCCCATCCCATCTGCCCGGTTGATCACATGGATCGCGGTGACCTGTGAACCGGTCGCCCGTGCCACCGAGTAGGCGAACTCCTCGGCCGCCCGCGCCGAACGACTCGCGGTCACCGGTACCAGGATGTGCTCCGGTAGGTCCGGCCCATCGGCAGCCCCGTCTGGAGTGTGGACCACGATCATCGGGATCTCCGTCCTGGTCATGACACGGTCCACAACAGTTGCGGTGAGCACTCCGGGCGGCTCGCCGGACTCGGATGCCCCCATGACGATCAGCCCGTATCCGAGCCGGCTTTCCCGGGAGATCTCCTCGGCCGGGTCGCGCGACACGCGCCGCACCAGACGCGGTGCCTTGTCGCCGAAGGCCGCCAGCACCGGCCGCGGATCCGCGGCACTGCCGCGGTGGCGCCGCCTCCAACGCAAACCCTTCGGGCGGGGAACGTCGATCACGAGCACGGTCACCTCGGCGTGGGCGAAGACGCGCGAGACCAGCCGCGCCGCGTACTCGATGTTGGCCCCGCCGCGCGTGGGCAGGAGGATGCGAGAGACACGCAGGATCTCGGACTCGTCGAGGAGCGACTCCCACTCGAGGCGGGCCGCTTCCTCAGGAGCCGTGGGGAGCCGGCCCACCACCAGACCGAGGATCACCGGGGCGAGCATCGACGTGAACACCGCGGCCAGCACCAGGATCGTGTAAAGGGTCTCGTCGAAGGCTCCCGCGGTGAAGGCGATGATTGCCACCACGACCCCCATCACCCCGAGCGGGGTGAGGCCGACACCGAGGACTCGGGAGACCGGCCCACTCAGGCCGGCGAGCCTCCCCCCGATGATGCTGCCGACCACCTTGGAGACCACCGCGAGCGACACCGCACCCAGCGTCACCAGCGCGACCTTGGGGTCTCCGAGAAGAGAGATGTCGACGCGCAGGCCGCTGTAGGCGAAGAAGATCGGAGCGAAGAACGCGGCGGTCATCGTTTCGAGAAGGTTGCGTACCTGGGGCAGCTGATAGCGGCCCAGCGACAAGGCCAGCCCGACCAGATACGCCCCGAGGATCGCCTCGACGTGAAGGGCCTGGGTGATGGCGGCTCCACCGAGCGCCGCAACCACGACGATCGTGAGCGCGGCGGGCGCCCCTCCCCCTCGGGCCAGGATCCGTTTTGACACCGCATCGAGCAGCCAGCGGCCAACCGTCAGCATCAGGGCCGCAAACAACGCCAGGCCACCAAACGACACGGCGATGCGCCCGAGGTCGACCGCGCCCAGTGCCACCCCGGTGAGCACGGCCAGGACCAACCACCCCACCGCGTCCTTGGCCATGGCCGCGGCGATGATCATCTGACCGAAGTCGCGGCGCATCATCCCAAGGTCCTTCAGGATCTTGCCGATCACCGGCAATGCCGACACCGACAGCCCGAGGGCGAAGAATGCCGCGATCACCCAACGGGGGGTGTCCTCCCCACCGTAGGTGGCGGCGATCGAGTATCCGAAGGCCCCCGTGGCGAGCATCGGCAACACCAGGCTCGCCGCCGCCACCCACAGCGCCGCCCGCCGATACCTCGAGATGATCCCTAGATCCGTCTCATATCCCATCACCACGAGCAGGAACACGACGCCGAGCCAGGCGAGGCCGAATGTGACCGCAGAGACCCGCGGCTCCGAGACGAACACCCAGGCGTGAGCATCGGGAGCGATCTTGGCGAACACCGATGGGCCGAGCAGGACGCCGGCGAGCAACTCGCCGACGACCGGGGGTTGCCCGATGCGGCGCGCCAGACCACCGAGGGCACGGGCGGCGCCCACCAGCAGCGCCAACTGCACCAGCAACACCAGCAGTTGGTGTTCGTCGAGCGCGGTCATGCGCGGTCGAGACCCGGGGGCATGGAGCGAATCTAACCGGCGGATCGGACTGTGCCCGGTCCCCTACACCGAGAAGCGCACCACCAGGACATCGCCTTCGACCACCCGGTATTCCTTGCCCTCGAGGCGCACCTTGCCCGCGGCCTTGGCCTTGTCCCAACCGCCGGCGGCAAGCACTTCCTCGATCGGAGCGACCTCGGCGCGGATGAAGCCCCGCTCGAGATCGGTATGGATCTTCCCCGCAGCCTCGGGGGCCGACGCGCCGCGGCGCACGGTCCAGGCTCGCGACTCCTTGGGCCCGACGGTGAAGAACGAGATCAGTCCGAGAGCGTCGTAGGTGGCGCGGACCACCCGGGACAGGGCGCCCTCGCCGAGCCCGAGCCCTTCGTACAGTTCGGCGCGATCGGCCGGGTCGAGCCGGGAGGCCTCTTCCTCCAGTTCGGCAGAGACGACGACCACGACGTCACCCGCAGGCACGACTGCACCGACCAGCGCCTCGAGCTGCGCGGGGTCTGCGGCCGCATCCTCGCCGACGTTCACCACCCACACCGCGGGCTTGAGGGTCAGCGGCGCCAGGTCGCGGAAGGCCTCCAGCTGCGCCTCGCTCCAGGATCCGGCGCGCAACGGAATGCCCTCGCCAAGCAGCGCCGCCGCCTTGGCGATCGCCTCCGCGGCGAGGCGCTTGGAGACATCGCCGGTGGCCTCCCTGGCGGCCTTGTAGGCACGGCGTCCGAACACCTCGGCGTCGGCAAGGGTGAGTTCGAGCAGGAGGGTCTCGGCCTGGACGACCGAATCGGTGCCGGACTCGCCGTCGGGGACCGCAGCGGACTCGAAGGCGCGCAGCACGATCGCCAACGCCTCCATCTCGCGAAGCCGTCCGAGAAACTGCGCTCCAAACCCGACGCCACCCGGAGACATCGCCGGTACGTCGAGCAGATCGAGGGTGGCATGGACCACCTTGGCCGACTTCTCGAGCGCAGCCGCACGGTCGAGCCGATCGTCGGGCACTCGGGCCACCCCGACATTGGGCTCGGTGGTGGAGAAGGGGTGCGACGCGGTCGGCGCCGACAGGCCGGTGAGCGCGTTGAACAGCGTCGTCTTGCCGACGTTGGGGAGGCCGAGGATGCCGACGCGCGCCACTGGACGGATCGTACCGTCACCGGTTGGCGTCCCCGGAGGGTGGAGGGCAGTATGGGCGCGTGCTCGAACTCACGGGCCTGGTGAAACGCTACGGAGCGGTGGTCGCCCTCGATGGGGCGGGGCTGGTCGCCCGGCCGGGCCGAATCCTCGGATTCCTCGGCCCCAACGGCGCCGGCAAGACCACGGCGATGCGCGCCGTCTTCGGGCTGGTGGCGCTCGATGCCGGCACGATCCGATGGCAGGGACGCCAACTCGACCCGGCGATGCGCATCCGATTCGGGTACATGCCAGAACAACGCGGGCTCTATCCCAAGATGCGGGTCGCGAACCAGATCGCCTGGCTGGCACGGCTGCGCGGACTGTCTCGTGCCGCGGCCCACCGGGCGGCGCGGGCGACGCTGGAGAATCTCGGGCTCGGTGATCGTGCCGGCGATCGAGTCGAGGCCCTGTCCCACGGCAACCAGCAACGCGCCCAACTGGCGGCGAGCCTGGTGCACGACCCGGTGTTGCTGGTCCTGGACGAGCCGTTTTCCGGGCTCGACCCGATGGGCGTGGACACGATGGCCGAGGTCGTCCGCAACAGGGCGGCCGGCGGGGCCACGGTGTTGTTCTCGTCGCACCAACTGGATCTGGTCGAGGACCTGTGTGACGACGTCGCCATCATCGACCGCGGCCGCGTCGTGCTGGCCGGATCGCTCGAAGAGGTGCGCACCCGGGCACCGCATCGCCGCCTCGAGATCGCCTTTGGTGATCGGAGCGTTCGCTGGGCGCCGCCGGGGGGCACGCTGGTACGCGAACGCGATGGCAGCCGCATCTACCTGGTCCCGGCCGGATCGGATCCGATTGCACTCCTCGCCGCGGCATCGGCGGCCGGGAAGGTGAGCGGGTTCGGCTTTGCCCCACCCCGGCTCTCCGAGGTCTTCCGCGAGGCGGTGGCACCATGAACGGCGTGCGCAACACCTTCCTCGTGGCCCAACGTGAGGCCACGGAGCGCGCCCGCAGCCGCGTCTACCTGGCCTCCACGGCGCTCACCCTCGTCATCGTCGCCGGGCTCATCGCCGTCATGGTGTGGACCGAGGGCGGCACGGAGCACTACCGGGTGGGACTCGCCGGGGAGACGCCCACTGGCCTCGTCGCGGCGATCACCGCCAGCGCCACCGCCGCCGACTCCGAGGTGACCTTCGAGACCTTCGCCGACGCGGGAGCGGTGACCGCAGCGGTGAGCGACAAGGTGGTGCAAGCCGGAGTCGTCGATGGCGACACCCTCATCGTGCGCCGTGCCGGCGAGTCGCCGCTCGAATCGATCCTGGCTGGTGCGGTGCGTCAGGTGCGACTGCTGCAGGCATTGGCGGAGGCCGGGATCGATCCCGAGACCCTGGCCGCCGACCTGGAGGTCACCATCACGGCGACCGAGCCGCCGTCCTCGAGTGAGGACGAGGCGGTGGCGATGGCGGCCGTGGTCCTCTTGTTCCTCGTCATCACCACCTACGGCCAGTGGGTCCTGCTCGGGGTGCTCGACGAGAAGTCATCACGGGTCGTGGAGCAGATCGTGTCGTCGGTGAGCGTGCGAGCCCTGTTGGCGGGAAAGGTCATCGGGATCGGACTGCTCGGCATCGGCCAGTTGGTGCTGCTCCTGGCTGGCGGGCTGGGGGCCGGGATCCTGCTCGACGCCTTCACGATTCCCTCCTCCACCCTCCCCACCGCGGCATGGTCACTGGTCTGGTTCATCCTCGGCTTCGCGTTCTATGCCGTGCTGTACGCCGCAGCCGCCTCTCTCGTCTCGCGCAGCGAGGATGCCCAGGCGGCGGCAATGCCGGTCGCCCTGGTGAGTGTCGCCGCCTACCTCGGGACCTTTGGCTTGATGGCATCATCCGAGCCCGACTCGATGGTGGCTCGGCTCGTGTCGCTGCTGCCGCCTGTGGCGCCAATCGCCTACCCCGCCCGGATCGCCGCCGGCGCAGTCCCGTGGTGGGAGCTCGGCCTGGGACTGGCGGTCACCGCCGCCGCCGTAGTCGTCGTGGTCCGGCTCGCCGCCCGCATCTATGCGGGAGCCCTGCTCAGCCAGGGCAGCCGCATCGGCCTCCGCCGGGCGTGGCGCGCCGCCGGGGAGCTCAGCGCCCGCTAGGCCGATCCGAGCAGGCCACCCGCCTCGGCCGCCGACAGGCCGAACTCCTGCAACACCGACACCGCGGCGCGCTCCGTCGCCGGCCCAGGGACGATGGCGCCGGATCGGGAGAACCGCGGCGCCGGAGCGGGCTGCATCACGCCGTCGATCGTGAGGAAGGTGCCGCGGGCGGCGAGATGTGGATCCGCCGCGGCCTCCGCCGGCGTCAGCACCGGGGCCACACACGCATCGCTTCCGGAGAACACCGCGGCCCACTCGTCCCGGGTCCGGGTGACGAACACCGCGGCAAGACGGTCGTGCAGCCGACCCCAGCCGGAGCGGTCGAGTTGGTCGGGGAGATCCGACTCGTCGAGGCCGAGGCCTGCGATCAGCGCGGAGTAGAACTGCGGCTCGATCGCCCCCACCGCCACGAAGCGATCGTCGGCGGTCCGATAGCAGCGGTAGAAAGGCGCGCCACCGTCGAGGAGATTGTCCTCACGCGCCTCGCTCCACAGCCCGGCGGCGGCGAGTCCGTGGTGCATCGCCATGAGCAGTGCGGTGCCGTCGACCATCGCCGCATCGACCACCTGGCCCGCCCCGGATGCAGTGCGATCCAAGAGCGCGGCCAGGACCCCGACGACGAGCAGCATGCCGCCACCGCCGAAGTCGGCGATGAGATTGAGCGGGGGCAATGGACCCGCGGCGGTCCCGATCGGCTGGAGCGCCCCCGCCACGGCGATGTAGTCGATGTCGTGCCCGGCATCCCCGGCGCGGGGCCCGTCCTGCCCCCAGCCGGTCACCCTTCCATAGACGAGACCGGCATTGCGCTCGACGCACCGCTCGGGGCCGAACCCGAGGCGCTCGGCGACACCGGGCCGGAACCCCTCGATCAGCACGTCGGCGCCGGCGACGAGCCGCAACAAGGTTTCGACGCCATCGGGACTCCGGAGGTCGAGCGTGACCCGCGCGGCGCGCCCGCGCAGCAGCGGATCTCCGGGGAGCGACGGCGAGCCGCCGGGCCGGTCGACACGCACCACCTGCGCACCGAGGTCGGCGAGCACCATCGCCGCGAACGGCCCGGGCCCCATGGAGGCGACCTCCACCACCCGCACCCCGGAGAGGGGGCCGGTCAGGATCCGACCCCCGCGCCATCGAGCACCCTGGTGACCCCGGTGACCGGGTCGCGATCCAGGACGATCAGATCCTCGAAACGCTCCCGCAGCGCGGGAACGTGGCTGACCACCACCACGAGGCGATCGCCGCCCGAGGCGACGAGCCGCTCGATGCCGTCCATGGCCAAGTCGAGGTGCTCGGGGTCGAGGCTGCCAAAACCCTCGTCGAGGAAGAAGGCATCGAGCCGCCCTCCCTCGCGGGCCACGATCTCGGCGAGGGCGAGTGCCAGCGCCAGCGAGGCGAGGAACGTCTCGCCACCGCTCAGCGAGGCGGCGGCGCGCACCAGATCCGCCGCGGCCAGGTCGATCACGTCGAACTCGCCGTCGTCGCTGAACCGGTAGCGCCCGGCGGTGAGTGTCTCGAAGTGGACCCCGGCGAGATCGGCCAGCACCCGGCGTCGCTCGTCGAGCACGAACTCGAGGAACTTGGAGGGGGCCAGGTCGGCGTGAAGGCGTTCGAGCAGGCCGCGCTGGGCCAGCGTCGCGGCCTCCTCGGCGCCGAGGCCTTCCAGTTCGGCGAGGTTGCGCTCCAGCACCCGCACCTCGGTCTCCAGTGCGGTGCGCTCCTTGAGGGCCGCGGTGGTGATCTCGACGATGTCATCGGTGGCGGCGAGTCCTGCCTTCTCGAGGAGATCGACCTTGGCGGCGCGGGCGGCCGCGGCCTCCCGGGAGGCCCGCTCCCCCGCCTCTGTCGCCGCCTGGCGGCGCTCCACCCACTCGGTGCGCAGCACCTTGAGGGCGGCATCGATGGCAGCCGCCTCGTCCGACAGGGCCAGGTCGATCCCGAGGCGGCCCGCCAGCGCCGCCAGCTCGGTGCGGAGGCGATCGAGCCCGCCGCGAGCGCCATCCCGCTCAGATC
>DNGH01000084.1 GCA_003486285.1 Actinomycetota bacterium | reverse complement strand
GGCACCATCGAGTCGGGCACCACCCGCGGCGGTCGGGCCCCAGGTGGCGGCCGCCTGGCGCTCTCCCGCATCGTCGACCACCCAGGCCACATAGCGGTCTCGCTGCGGCAGGCCCTCCAACTCGAGGTGCAGTGCGGTGCCCCAGGACCGGGATTCGATGGCCACGACGCCTGTGACCGCCCCGGGTTCGACTGCGAGCTCGATGGCACCCGAGTCTTCCGAGCCGGGGAAGATGGCAACCGCCGCCATCGCGATTGCAGCCAGCGCTGCGGCGCCAGCCACCCAGCGCCATGAGCGGCGACTCCGCGTAAGCGACAGCCACTCCGCTCGGGCCTGAGACGCGGCGCGCTCTGCCACGGTGTCCGGCAGGTACTCGGTGCTCACTCCCTGGGCGCGGGACATGAGGCCGGGAAGCGGCGCGAAGGAGGCCACCTCACGCTGGCACTCCGGGCACTGCGCCAGATGCACCTCAAAGCTGCGCCGCTCCTCGGGTTCGAGCGCGCCGAGCACGAATCCCGCCGACAGCTCGCGGTATTTCCCGTGATCGGTCATCGCAGGATCCCTCGTTCCTCGAGCGCAGCGCGTAGAGACCGCATCGCGTAGTAAAGCCTCGACTTGACCGTCCCGGTCGGCACCCCGAGACGGGCGGCGATCTCCTGGACCGTCATACCCCCGTAATGCGCCAGCACCAGCACCTCCCGATGCAGATCGGAAACGACTTCCAACGCGTCTCGAACCAAGGTCGCCTCGGCGATCCGTTCGACCGAGTCGTCCGTCACCACCTCCTCCGACATCTCCGAGTCGGACACGAGGCGAAGGTGGCTGCGACCCCGGCGGAAGTGGTCGACCGCAGTGTTCCTGGCGATGCCGAACACCCACGCCCGTTCCGACCCGCGCTCTGGATCGAACTGGGCGTGTCCGCGCCAGGCGCGCACCATGGTTTCGGCCACCACCTCCTCGGCATCGCGCCGGTCGCCGAATCGAGTCAGTGCCCAGCCGAATACCGCGTCGCCATGATCGACGCACAGTCGCCGGACAAAGCCCTCGGCACCTTCCGATCCCGGATCCCGTCTTGCCATTGCCTCCCATCATGGCGGCGAACGGACCCCAGCGCTCCTGGCGGATCCCCGAGGTTCCCGTCGTCGCCGGCGCTCACCCCGTGACTGTCATCTCCCCGGTCATCGAGGTGTGGATCTCACACAGGAACGGATACACCCCGGGCGCGGCGAACGAGTGGGTGAACGATTCACCGGCTCCGATGGGGCCGGAGTCGAACCCGCCGTCGGTCGACGTCCAGGTATGCGGGGTTCCATCGTCATTGCGGACCTCGACCGTCTGGCCCACGGTCACGCTGATGGGGTCGCCGAAGTCGAAGCCGGAAATCGTGATCACCGCGGTCGGCGCAGTGCCACCCGTTGCCGGCGCCGTCGTCGTCGCGGCGTCATCGTCACCACACGCCGCTACCAGCAACACCAGCGGGATGATCAGCACCATGACTCGTTTCAACACTTGCGTACCTCCAGGTCTGCAGGGATTCGGTTCGATCGGAAGGCGATGAGCGCCTGTCGGGTTCGTCCGGCCGGGTTCGGGCGCAGCCGGGGGCGGGACGCTCGTCCCACCCCCGGCCGTTCGGACGCCCTACGGGCAGTGGCCGGTGGCCGCTCCGGACCCGCCGTCGCCACCCGTCAGGGGTGCGCTCCCGGTGTCGCGGGGGATCAAACCGGTGATCGGCCCCCCATTGGCGTCGTCGGCGGGCGTTCCATCGGTGCCCAAGCCGCCGGCGTTGGCGTTGTCGACCGTGCAACCGCTCAGCGGCGTGATGCCGTGGACGTGCGCCAGCGCGGGCGCTGCCACCAGCCCCAACAGGCTGAGAACCATGGCCAGTACGAGCAGATTCCGTCGCATCTGTCTCCCTTCAGACGGATTGCCCAGCAATACGCACCGTGGCGGGGGTCCGGTTCAGGGGAAGCTGAGACTTGTCCCTCTGGACGGGAGTTGTTGCCGTGTCGCCAATCTGCGACATGGCCGGCGGTGCACCGTCCAGTAGACGACCACCATCAAGGCGACGAAGGTGAGCGTGGTTGTCACCACGGCGCTAGCCCGCTCCGCGTTCGACGCGGAGCGGGCTCGGATGACTCAACGGGATCGCTACGGCTGGACGGTGAGATTGCCGATCATGCCCGCGGCGTAGTGGCCCGTCTCGTGGCAAGCGAACTGCAATATTCCCGCCGCGGTAATGGTGAGGGTCAAATCCTTGGTCTCACCGGGCTCGATGGCCATGGCGTTTGCCTCGTCAGCCATCACCATGCCCCCCATGTCGATCATTTCCGCCTCGTGGTCGTCCTGCTCCGTCTGAGTGCCGACCACGAACTCATGTCGGATCGCCCCCCCGTTCGTCACCCGGAATGTCACGGTCTCACCGGCGCTCACCTCGACGGAGTCGGGGTCGAAACGGAATGCGTCTGACGTCATGATCTCGACCACCTGGTCGGCATTGGCCGGGTCCCCGGGCATGCCCCACGCGAAGGACGCCTCGCCCATGTCGCTCATGGTGGAACTCGTCATGTCCATCAACGACGTGGTGTTCGCAGCATCATCGTCACCGCACGCAGCGGCGACCAACGCCAGGACACCGAAGACGAAGATGAATCGTGCTCTCGTTCTCACGATGTGCCCCCTTCCTGATCCGGTTTCCAGCACGCCACCTTAGGACCAACGAGACGAATCGCGCGACCGGCCATACCGGATTTGCGGCATTCGAGAGGGGCATGGCGCTCGTCAACCACAGAACGGGGCGCGCCATGTCTACCAAGTATGCCAACCGGGTATTCGGGCGCGACCGCGACACGATGGATGTCGCGTTTCCAGGAGACGTGATCGGCCTGGTCAATGCCGGTGACCTGGCCATAGGGGACACCTTGAGTGTCGACGGTAAGGCGGCTCTGCCTCCGATGCCTACGCTGGCACCGGAGCACTTCATGCTCGCTCGGAGCCGCGACTCCTCGCGCTACAAGCGATTCCGCCGTGGTCTGGCAGAACTCGAGGAGGAGGGAGTGATCCAGGTGCTCCGTCACGCGGAACGCGGTGACCGGGAGCCGATCCTCGCCGCGGTCGGGCCGCTGCAGTATGACGTCACCCGCCACCGCCTCGAGGCGGAATACGGCGCCAGCATCGACCTCACCCCAACCCGGTTCGTGACCGCCCGCCGGACCGACAAGTCTGGTGCGATCGCTCTTGCTGCGGCGCGTGGAGTTGAGATTCTCACCCGTTCTGACGGGACGCTCGTCGCTTTGTTCGAGAGTAAGCACGGGCTTAATGCGATCCTCCGTGACCAGCCGTCGATATTGCTCGATCCCGTGTTTGCCAGCTAGTGCTCCCTGCATTGTCCGTGGGCCACCGCGAGTTGCGTGCCGCCCCGATTCTCACCGCGGTCATCCCTTCAGACCACCTTCGCCTCTCGAGCACTGTGGAGGCTCTCCCTACGCTACGACGAGTTGCGTCCTGTTGATGTCGCCGTGCAGAATCGACGATGCTGCGAATCAGATGCCCACAGTGCGGTGGGGACGAACACCTCTCTGGTCGGCCCAACGAGGACTCTTCGATAACCGTCACATGTGGAGCGTGCGGAACGGCCTGGAAGCGCGACCCCCGACCGCGCTGCCGACTCTGCGGCTCGGACAACCTCGCGTACACCCCGCGGCCACTCTGGGAGCGAGGCCGTGGAGAGCAGCGGACACCCGCCGGACGGTTCGACGCCTACGCGTGCTTGGACTGTGGTGGCAACGACGTCACCGCCCATGCCCTCGGTCCAAACTGATGCCCGGGTCGGGTTCTAGGCCGGAGCTCGCAGAATCCACCCCGGTTGGTCGTCGGAGGCTTCGTGAGACTGGGGTGCCAACGACGCGGAAGCGTTGAGGCGTGGGCCTAACTGGACAGAACGCGAACCGAAGCACGACTCCCGGCACCTCACCCAACTGACTGGTCGTCGCTTCGCTTGAACCCGATCTCGGTCGGCTGGTGAAGTACCGTCCCGACACCGACCCGTCTCCCTGGATCTCTATCTCTGCGGCGCGACCTGCGTGACCCCTCCCAGCAGCGCCTATTCGACGACTGCCGACGAGAGTTTCGATGTCGGACCACAGGGGTGAGGCGAGTCTCACGCGATTCTCACGGTCGGCACAGGCTCGGCTTATCACCGGGCGCGAGGGTGGGGCACCTCGATCAAGGACACCGATGTGAAGCGGACCACAGTCCCCGTTGTCGTGCTGGCTCTCCTCGTCGCGGCGTGCGGAGGCGGCTCGAACGCGGGCGTCGCCTCACTCGACGACACCGCCACCACCTCGACGACGACAGCGGAGGATGCCGCCGCCTCGACGGAGGAGGCCTTGCTCGCCTTCACCGAGTGCCTGCGAGGACACGGACTCGAGGTCGACGATCCCGACTTCGACGGCACGGGCGGGTTTGGCCTCGGCATTCCGGGTGGCGGCAGCGCTGGCGACGGCTCCGGCGCCGGACCCGACGACAACACCCAGGCTGCGATGGAGGCCTGCCAGCCGCTGTTGGAGGGCATTCGGGGCCAGTTCAACGATAACGATCCGAACCAGCTCGAGGATCAGCTGTACGCCTTTGCCGAGTGCATGCGCGACGAGGGCGTCGATTGGCCGGACCCGGACCTGACCGCCTTTGGTCCGGGAGGGGGCGCCGCCGGACCACCCGGGGCCCAGGGAGGCGAACCCGGTGAGGGACCGAACCAGGGCGGCGGGCCATTCGCCGGCAATGGCGTCGACATGGAAGACCCGCTCGTCCAGGCCGCCCTTGAGGCGTGCCAATCGGACCTCGGATTCGGACTTCGGCCCGGCGGACCCGGCGGCACACCCCCAGGAGGACAGGGCTGATGACCAGACGAACCCGCAATGCGCTGATCGGCGGCATCGCCGCGATCGTGGTGGCGATCGTGGTGGCGATGAGCCTTGGCGGAGGCGGATCGTCGGGCGACCGCGGCGGCGACGAGGCACTCGAATTCGAAACTGTGGTCCGGCGCGACCTAACCGAGGTCACCTCGCTGGATGGAACGCTGGGCTTTCCGGAGGGTGAGTCGGTGGCGAGCCGCCTGCAGGGGACGATCACCTCCGTCGCGTCGGCGGGAGCGATCGTCGATGAAGGCGACCTGCTCTTTGCGGTCTCCGGCGAGCCGGTGGTGCTCCTGCTGGGCACCGCACCGGCCTACCGGGCGATCGGCCAGGAGCCGGTCATGCGCTCGGTGATCGGGGGCGCCTCGGGCACGGTTACCGCCATAGTCGAGGAGGGCACGGTCCTCGAGCCCGGCACGGAAATCGCACGGGTGAATGACGAGCCCCTGATCCTGCTGCCGGGCTCGCTACCGGCATGGCGCTCGTTGCGCACCGGGTCCGAGGGTGCCGACGTGCAACAGCTCGAGGCCGCGCTGGTCGCCCTCGGCTTCGACCCCAATGGGACTATCACCGTGGACGACTATTACTCCTCGACGACGGCGGCGATGGTGGAGCGCTGGCAGGCTGCGGTCGGTGCCGAGGAGGACGGCCGATTCGGGCTGAACGACGCCGTGTTCTTCCCTGATGCGATCGTGGTCACCGACGTGCACATCGCCGTCGGCGCTTCGGTGGGACCATCTTCGGTCCTGCTCACGGTTCAGTCCGGACGCGAGCCGATCGAAGGCGACGACGTTTTGCAGCTCCAGGAGGCGATGGTCCGCCTCGGGTACGGCGCCCCGACCTCGGGAACCTTTGACGATGCGACCCGTGTCGCCGTCGAATCGTGGCAGTCGGCCGTCGGAGCCGAAGTCGATGGTGTCGTCGACCTCGGCGAGGTGGTGTTTCTCCCCAGCCCGGTTCGCGTCACCGAGGCGGTGCTCACCGTGGGCCGTCCGGTCAATGACGGCTCGTCGGTGCTCGCCACCACCGAGTCGTCGAGTGTGATCCTGGTGAATCTTCCGGCCGATGACCAGGACCTGCTCGCCGTCGACATGGAAGTAACCGTCGGCATGCCCGACGGGTCCGAGGCGGCCGCGATCGTCACCGACATCTCGGGCATCGCCACCCGGCTCAGTAGTGGCGAGGTGGTATTCGAAACGACCATTCGGCTTCTCGACACCACCGTGGGAGCCGATCTCGATCAGGCACCGGTGGAGGTCATGGTGGTCACCGACTCGCGCACCGATGTCCTGGCGGTGCCGGTCACGGCTTTGCTGGCCTTAGCCGAGGGCGGGTACGCGGTCGAGGTCGACAGCGGTGACGCAACGACGAGGCTCGTCGCCGTCGAACCCGGCCTCTACGCCGATGCCTGGGTGGAGGTCACCGCGACCGGCCTTGCCGCCGGCGATCGTGTGGTGGTGCCGTGACCGAACCCGTCCTCGAGATCGCCGGGCTCACCAAGGAGTATCCCGGCTCTCCTCCGGTACGGGCTCTCGACGGAATCGACCTCACCATCGAGCGGGGCGAGGCGGTGGCGATCATCGGGCCGTCCGGATCCGGCAAGTCCACCTTGCTCCACATGATGGGCACGCTTGACCGGCCAACCTCCGGTTCGATCGCCATCGCGGGCCGAAACCTCGACGGACTCTCCGACGACGAACTGTCGGCCGTCCGATCGCGGCACATCGGCTTCGTCTTTCAGCAATTTCACCTGCTCCCCGGGTACACCGCCCTCGACAACGTCGCCGACGGTCTGCTCTACCGCGGGACGCCACTCGAGGAGCGTCGCCGACTCGGGCGTACCGCCCTGGAGCGGGTTGGGCTCGCCGACAGGGCTAGGCACCACGCTGAGAAGCTGTCTGGAGGCGAGCGCCAGCGCGTCGCGGTCGCCCGCGCCCTCGTGGGCCGGCCCGACATCATTCTTGCCGACGAGCCGACCGGCAACCTCGACTCGAAGATGAGCGACGCCGTGATCGAATTGCTCAGCGACCTGCACCGAGTCGGCATAACCCTGGTTGTGATCACCCACGAACCCGACATCGCCCATCGCTTCGCCCGTACCGTCGAGCTCCGCGACGGCCGCGTGGTCCATGATCGGAGCGCAGCATGACCGACGTCAGCCTGCTGCGGGGAGAGGACATCCTGCGGGTGGCTGCAGTCGGCCTTCGCACCCGCCCGACTCGCGCCATCCTCTCCGCGCTCGGCATCACCATCGGCATCGCGTCGATGGTGGCCGTGCTCGGGCTCTCCGAGTCGAGCAAATCCGATCTGATCGCCAGCCTTGACCGGCTCGGCACCAACCTGATCGTGGTGGAGGCTGGAAGCGGCATCGGATTCGGGACCGGGACCCTCACCGAGACCGCCGAAGCCATGGTGTCACGCATCGCTCCCGTCCAGGGGGTGTCCGCGGTGGGGTCGGTCGAGGCGAACGTGTACCGCACCGATCTCGTCCCGGAGTCCCGCAGCGGAGGAATCTCGGTCCGCGTTACGGCCTCCAGCTTGCTCGAGACGCTCGGCGCCACCCTCGCCGACGGTCGCTTTCTCGATGGTGCCACCGATCACCTCCCCGTCGCCGTGCTCGGGTCGGTCGCCGCCGAGCGACTCGGGCTGTCGGCGTTCGACGGGTCGGCCTCGATCTGGCTCGGTGGGCGATGGTTCGGAGTCATCGGAGTGCTCGATCCGATCGAGCTGGCGCCCACCCTCGACCGGTCGGTGCTCATCGGCGAAGACGCCGCCGCGGCCCTGTTCGATTACGACGGAATCCCCGACTCGCTCTACGTCCGCGCCGCTCCCGAGCACATCGATGCCGTCATCGCGGTTCTGCCGGCCACGGCGGATCCAGAAAGCCCTGATCAGATCGAGGTGAGCCGCCCCACCGACGCGCTCGAGGCCCGCGCCGCCGCGGAAGGGGCGTTCACCGCCTTGTTCCTCGGGCTCGGGCTCGTTGCACTGGTGGTGGGCGGGGTCGGGGTCGCCAACGTCATGGTCATCTCGGTGCTGGAGCGGCGGGGCGAAATCGGACTCCGGCGCTCACTCGGCGCCACGCGACGCCACGTCGCCCTGCAGTTCGTCGGCGAGGCGCTGATCCTCGCCGTCGCCGGCGGGCTCGCCGGAGTCGCCCTCGGCGCCGCCGTCACCGCGGTCTATGCGGCGGCCCGGGGATGGTCGGTGCTGGTCCCCGCCGTGGCCATCTGGGGCGGGATCACCGCATCGATCCTGATCGGTGGCGTCGCCGGTCTCTACCCGGCGCGCCGCGCCGCGCGGATGGCTCCGACCGAGGCGCTGCGCAGCGCCTGAGGCTGGGTGCGGTCGACCGGGAGCTGGCGCCGGTAGGTCGCCAACTCTGGGTCGATAAGAGCCGCGGCCTCGTGCTCGGCCCAAAGGTGCGCTCTCGTGGGAAAGCGAAAACCGTGACCTTGTTCACGTTGGGCACGGGTCAAACGTGTCTGGTGGGCCTGACAGGACAGAACGCGAACCACGACGCCGGGGAAGGCCCACGGTCGGCTGGGTAGGGACCCGGCCGACACCGCGATGAGGCGTCAGCCGAAGAGCCATGGGCACGGTGGGCCTAACTGGACAGAACGCGAACCAGCCATGATGCGCCGAAGGCCCAACATGGCTCGTGTCACCTGGTGTAGGTAGCGAAGCGGCCGATGCGCATAAGAGGGGTCACGCGACGCCAGCGTGAACCGCCGGTACGGAGGCCGTCGATGGCGTGGCGCCCGTCCTGGGGTGGGAAGAGGCAATGACTCAGAAGGCTCGGCCCCTGCCATCCCGGTTAGGGGCCGACCGGGATTTGGTGGAGCTCAACCCATAGGTCACGCAGGTGGCCATACGTCTGTTGGGGAAGCCTTTCGAGCACCGCAACCACCTCGGGGCGGGTATTGGACCGCTCGGCCGCCTCCATGATCTGTTCTTTCGTCGCCGCCGATCCCCGGAACGCCTCGGTGATCTGCTGGGCGATCTCGACTCGCGTCACGCCGCTCATCCCACCTCCATCGATTGCCCACTCTCTCGTAACGGTAGATTAGGCAGGTGATAGCCACCACGAGTTCTGGCGACGAGACGCCCCTATTCCAGATAGGTGAGGTGGCGGAACGGGTCGGACTCTCCATCCGCACCATCAGGTACTACGAAGAGATCGAACTGGTCGTTCCGTCCGGCCGCACAGAGGGCGGCTTTCGCCTATACGGCGAGGACGACATCCGCCGTTTGGAGTTGGCGAAGGCGCTCAAACCGACAGGGTTGTCTCTCGAGGACCTCGTCGACTTCGTGGCACTCGCCTCCTCGCCCGCGCTTTCGACGAATGACCGCCGACGTCTCAGCGACTTGACAGTTGCCACCCGCGCCCGGATCACCCGGCTCGATGAGAGACTGAAGCACGCGGTAGCGGTGCTCGACGACCTCGAGAACTCGTGACTATCGACACCTTGGCCGAGGCAGCGCGGCGGAGGACCTTCGCCATCATCTCGCATCCCGACGCGGGCAAGAC
>DNGH01000270.1 GCA_003486285.1 Actinomycetota bacterium | reverse complement strand
CGGGATCGATGGCAAGGTCGGTCCCCAGACCGCGGGCCTCCTCGACGACATCGCCGCGGGAACCTCCAGCATCGTCATGGCGTATCAGGAGGGGGTCGGAGGTGTCGCCTTCGGCACCCTGGTGGAGACGGCGCTGCCCGCACTCATCGCCGAGTTGGGACCGCCGGACTACACGCTCGGCTGGGAGATGGGCCCGTGCGGTCCCACACCGCCCTACGGCGGCTGGGAGTGGTACAAGGTCACCTGGGGCGGGTTCACCGCCTGGTTCACCGAGCACGACGGCCCCCGGCAATTCGACGGATGGGAGGTCACCGATCTGAGCGATGTGCCCTCCAACCTGTACTTCGTCGGAGGCATCGCCCCGGGGTGGACGTGGTCGAAGCTGGCCGCGCTCGGAGCGACCTACGACGAGTTCTACGGGTGGTGGTACCTGAACAGCCTCGAGTACCGCCAGGGGACGTTCGTGGTTCCGCCGCCCGGCAACCCGCCCCCCAACTCCGCGCAGATCCTGGGCTGGGGTGTGGGCACGGCTTCCGTCCTCTACGACTGCTGAGCCGGCGAGGGTTCGACGAGCGGCCGACGTCTCGCACCGCGGTGGCGTGGGTTAGCGTTGGGCGGCAGGGCCACTGTGCCACCGAGGGAGTCGGGCATGGGCGATGAGACCACCGACGGCATCGTCGTTCCGGCGGCGACGCGGCCACCGGGATACGTGCTCGCCGAAGGGGCGGCCCGGGTGGCGCGATACGGACTGCTGGCGGCGATGTTCGTTGCCGGTGCCGAATTGGGAGCGCTCATCACGCTCCACTCGGCTCTCGGTTCCGGAGTGGGCCTCGGGGATGCGCTCGACCGGGTCGACAACCTGGCGTGGGCGGCAGGTGCGGTCGGCCTCGTCGTCGCCGTCGCGGTGATCGTCTGGCTGCGACGGATGTATCGCAACCTCAGCCCGCTCGGGGTCACCGAGTTGCGGTTTGCTCCGGGTTGGGCCGTCGGCGCCTGGTTCGTGCCGATCCTCAACTGGATCCGTCCCAAGCAGATCGTCGATGACATCTGGCGGGCGACGGAACTCGAGGCGCCGCATCCGATCGGGGGCACCTGGCGGTGGAAGCCGGTCCCGCAGTGGGTGCACCTCTGGTGGGCCCTTTCCGTGGCGACCTCGCTGCTCGGGATCGTCGGCGGTCTCGGCGGACGCACCTCGCGCACCGCGGTGGGCGCGCTGATGCTGACGAGTGCCGCTTCCCTGTTGGTGAGCCCCCTCCTGTTTCTCGTCATCGGGCGCACGACCGACCGTCAGGACCAGCGCGCGGCCCGCGTGGCAGGTGACGAATCGATGGCTCGGCGCGCGTTCGCGTCGGAGGTGCGTCCACTTGCCGGCGCCGCCCTGGCGGCCGTGGTGATGCTCGGGTTCGGGCTGGTCTCGTGGTCGGGGGGCGACAGTTCGGTGGTCGCGGTGGACGGCGGGTTGCGGTACGAGGAGTTCGGAGTCGGGTTCGTCTATCCGGAGGGGTTCTTCTTGCAGACGCAGAATCCGTTTGGTGAAGGCGACCCCACGGAGCTGTTCGGTTCTGCGGGCGCCGAGTCGGCCGACGGCAGAGAAGGATTCGGGATCACCTGGGTGACCACCGGCGGATTCGTCCTCACGGATGAGGAATTGCTGTCCGCGATCAACGGCGGCATCGGCGACCTGATCGGCGCAGCCGCGGGAGGGGCGCAGCGTGGCGTCGCCTTCGAGTCGGTGCTCGCCGGCGGTGTGTCGCAGGTCGAGCACTTCTCCTTCACCCTCGACGGCGAACTCATCTACGCGACGGCTGCGGCCGCCAACTGCGCGGGCTCGGAGCGACTCGTAGTGATCATGGTCCTGGTGTTGGGAGATCATGCCCGACGCACCGAACTGTACGAGTCGGTCTCCGCCACGGTCAGCTGCTGACCGCGGAGCGATCCCCCGCCCCGGAAGGGTGTCGCCTAGTGTGCCCGCCGTGCAGTCCCTTCCAGTCGTAGTCATCGGGGCCGGTCATGCTGGAGTGGCGGTGAGCCGTCAGCTGCAGATGCGGGACATCGAGCACGTCGTGCTGGAGCGGGGGCGGATCGGCGAGACCTGGCGCACCCAGCGCTGGGACTCGTTCCGGGTCAACACTCCCGCCGGGGTGAACGGTCTGCCGGGGCTGGACTTTCCCGGGGAGCCCGATCACTTTCCGTCGGCGGCGGACCTCACCGGATACCTGGAGCGGTACGCCGCGTCGTTTCGGTTGCCGATCCGGGAGGGTGTCGCCGTGACCGCGGTGGAGCGGTCCGGCGGCGGGTTCGAGGTGCTCACCGATCATGCCGATCTCGGCACGATTGGCAGCCGAGCCGTGGTGCTCGCCGCGGGGACGCAAAATCGGCCGCGCATCCCGGCGCTGGCCTCGCAGCTTCCGGAGACGATGCTGCAGATCCACGCCGGTGGCTACCGGAACCCCGCGGCTCTGCCGCCCGGTGCGGTGCTGGTGGTCGGCAGCGCCCAGTCGGGATGTCAGATCGCCGAGGACCTGGTCGCGGCCGGGCGTCGGTGCTACCTCAGCGTGAGCAGGGTGGCCCGGGCACCGCGCCGGTATCGGGGCGGAGACATCGTCGATTGGTTCCTACAGTCGGGGTTCTTCGGCCAGTCTCTCGCCGCTCTCCCCGATCCCGTCCTGCAGTTTGCGCCGCAGCCGCAGGTGTCGGGTGTGGGGGAGCACGGTCACACGGTCAGTCTGCAAGGTCTCGCCCGCCAGGGGGTGACCCTTGTGGGTCGCTTCCTCGGAGCGGCCGCCGGCGCTCTCACCTTCGACGACTCCGTGGCCGAGTGCGTCCGGTTCGCCGACACCGGCTCCGCCGACATCAAGCAGCTCGTCGACGGCTACCTGGCGGAGCAGGGGATCGCCCTGCCGCCACTCGTTCCCGATCCCGCCGACGAGCCCTGTCCCGACCCCGAGGCCCTCGCCGGACCCCGGGAGATCGATGCGAGCGCACTGGGAGCAGTCGTGTGGACCACCGGGTTCGAGGGTGACTACTCCTGGGTCCATCTTCCCGTGGTCGACGAGCGGGGGCACGCCATCCACAAGGATGGGATCGCCCCGGTATCCGGGCTGTTCTTCATCGGTATCCCTTGGCTGCGGACCCGCGCCTCCGGAGTCCTTCCCGGTGTGGGATCCGATGCAGCGTTCATTGCCGATGCGGTGGCCAAGCACCTCGAGGGTTGAGAAGGCGGTCGAGGCTCCCAGCATGGCAGCGGGGTAGGGCGTATCCTGCCCCGACATTCACGGAGGGGGTCTGTGGTGAAGATTCGGGTCGCCCTGGCTGTCGGATTCCTGCTGGTCGTGGGTGCCTGCGGAGGTGGTACTGGAGCCACCACGACGGTGGCCCCGACCACCGTCGCCACCACCGTCCCGGCCACCACCACCACCACCACCACCACCACGACCCTGCCCGGGTTCGAGGTGTCGAGCGAGGACGGCGACCTGACGGTCGAGGTCCCCTTCGCGGCCATGGCCGCGGACCCCGGGATCACGGTCCGGCTGCTCACCCCGGACGAGTATCCGCCGGAACTGGCCGGTGCCGCCGATGACCCCGATGCCCGCATCTACGACCTGGGTCCGGAGGGCACCGAGTTCGCCGCACCGGTGACGGTGACCAGACGGGTCGATGCCGCTCGCTTCGGGGAGCTGACCCCGACCATGGTCCCCGCGGTGGTGATGATGACCTACGACGCCGCCACTGGCACCTACGAGCTCTACGACGAGCTCCGGGTGACCCGTGACGGCGACGACATCTTCGTGTCCGGGACCACGACCCACTTCTCGCCCGTGGTGGCGGTGAACCTGGGCGGGTTCATCGAGATGAACCTCGACGACTACCACCTCGGCTACAAGACGGAGTTGGGATCGTCGCTGCAGATCGGATACAAGTACTACGGGTCGGGGATGGTTCCGATCGACCCGCCGCAGATGGTGGAGCCGATGGGCTTCTCGCGTTCCGCCGCCCTGTCCTTTGGAGACATGACCATTGGCGAGTTGTTCCAGGCCGCCGGTGACAGAGTGGACCTCCGCGGACTCGACGTGATGTGCGACGAGATCGCCATGGCCCGCCCTCGGCTCGGTGCACGGCTCACCATCGATCCCGCCGCGCCCGAGAGTGGGTTCCACTCCAACCTCATTTCGACGCTGATTCCGACGCTGGCTCAGATCGAGCTGACCATGAAGATCGTGGCGGACTTCTACTGCCTGGATCCGGTGACATCGTTCCTGGTGGCGCTGGCGGTGATGCAGGTGGCGCTGTTCACCGATCACCCGGGAGGGGAGGAGTACATCGCCGAAGAGAACTACTACGGCGGTTACTCCGGTTTCAAGCTG
>DNGH01000312.1 GCA_003486285.1 Actinomycetota bacterium | reverse complement strand
GCCCGGGTCCTGCTGTAGCCGCCCCGCCGGTCATTGACCCGGGGGGCCACCCCGGTCACGATGGGGCGGTGACCATCCCGGAAACCCCGCCCTGGGCGGAGCCCGCCGTGTCGGGCTTCCTGGGGCGTGCCGCCGCCGAACGCAACCTGTCGCCGCACACCCGCGACGCCTATCGCCGGGACCTCAGCCAGTTCTTCGACTTCTGCGACCGGCTGGGCATCGATGCTTTGTCCCAGGTGGACCGCCGCGCCCTGCGGCGCTGGCAGGCGCAGCTGGCCACCCGCGGTCTCGCCGCGGCCTCGATCTCCCGCAAGGTGTCGGCGGTGCGGTCGTTCTTCCGCGACGCCACCCGCAGGGATCTGGTCGCCGCGGATCCGTCCATCGGACTGCCCAGCCGCAAGAAGCCGGTACGGCTCCCGCGGGCACTCGGGGCGGGCACGCTCGGAGCGATGCTCGATGCCGTCGATGGCTCGGATCCCGTCACCCGGCGCGACCGGGCGATCCTCGAGGTCCTCTACGGGACCGGGATGCGCGTCGCCGAGCTGTCGGGGCTGACGCTGCGCGCCGTCGACTCCGACCTGGTGCGAGTCCTGGGGAAGGGAGACAAGACCCGGGTGGTGCCGCTCGCCGGCCAGGCCAGGGCCGCATTGCGGCAGTACCTCGACTCGGGCCGCCCGGCGCTGATGACGGCGGCGTCCGGCGAGGCGTTGTGGCTCGGCGTCCGCGGCGGACCGCTGGGTCCGCGCGGGGTGCGGCGAGTGGTGCGCTCCCGGCTCGGCACGTTCCCCCATGCCCTGCGGCACTCGTTCGCCACCCACCTCCTCGAGCGTGGCGCCGACCTGCGCACGGTGCAGGAACTCCTGGGGCACGTTGAACTGGCCACTACCCAGACTTACACTGCTGTATCCCGACACCACCTCAAGGCGACCTATGAGCGATCGCACCCGCGCGCCTGAACCGACCGCGCAGCAGATCGGCGGGCTCTGGGCTCAGTTCAAGGCGTCGGGGAGCCCCCGGGCCCGGGAGGGCCTGATCCTGCACTACTCGCCTCTGGTCAAGTTCGTCGCCGGGCGGGTCGGGGTTGGTCTGCCGCGCAGCGTGGAGCAGTCCGACCTGATCTCCTATGGGATGTTCGGGCTGATCGACGCCATCGACAAGTTCGAGCCGGAGCGGAACATCAAGTTCGAGACCTATGCCGTCAACCGCATCAAGGGAGCCATTCTCGACGAGTTGCGCGCCCTGGACTGGGTGCCGCGGTCGGTACGGGCCCGGGCCCGGGAGATCCAGCGCTCGCTCGACGAGTTGGAGCACCGTCTCAAGCGATCGGCCACCGAAGACGAGCTGGCCGCCCACATGGGGCTCCCGGTCGACACGCTGCAGACCCAGCTCGGCGAGATCGCCGGACTCGGCTTCGTCGCCCTCGACGAGTTGATCGATCCGGGGGAGCGGGGCTCGGCCACGCTCGGCGACCTGCTCGCCGATCCCAGGGCCGCCGAGCCGGGGGGCTCCTTCGAGCAGCAGGAGACCCGGTACTTCCTCACCGATGCCATCAACCGCCTCCCCGAGCGGGAGCGGCTCGTGATCACGCTCTACTACTACGAGGGCCTGACCCTCGCCGAGATCGGTGACGTCCTCGGGGTGACCGAGTCGCGCATCTGCCAGATCCACACCAAGTCGGTGATGAGCCTGCGCAACCGGATGATCGAGCCCGGAACGGGCTGAGATCCCCGCAATCCCCCACCACGGCTAGCATCGCCCCAATCACACACGCCCGCCGCAACCTCCCGCGGTCGGGGTGGCGTCACCGCGTCACCTCGGGGAGGCCATGAGCACTCGTGCTCGAGGGCGGGCGGAGGCAACAACCGAACCCAAGGAGACCATCAGGTGGCCGTCACCATGAAAGAGCTGCTCGAAGCCGGGGTCCACTTCGGGCATCAGACCAGACGCTGGGATCCCAAGATGCGCCCGTTCATCTTTTCGGAGCGCAACGGCATCCACATCATCGACTTGCGCCAGACGCTCGCCGCCGCCAATCAGGCGGGCGAGTTCGTCAAGAACCTGGCAGCAGGCGGTGGGACGGTGCTGTTCATCGGCACCAAGAAGCAGGCTCAGTCGGTGGTGAAGGAAGCCGCCGAACGGGCCGGCATGCCGTACGTCAACGAACGCTGGCTCGGCGGGATGCTCACCAACTTCACCACGATCCACAAGCGCATCCTCTACATGCGCGAGTTGGAGCGGATGAATGACAGCGGCGAGATGGATGGCCTCCCCAAGAAGGAGCGCCTCCGGCTCCGCCGTGAGTTGGAGAAGCTCCAAGCGGTGCTGGGCGGGGTGCGCGACCTGCATCGCGCTCCGGATGCGATCTTCATCATCGACGTCAAGACCGAGCACATCGCGGTCACGGAAGGGACCCGGCTCGGCATTCCGATCATCGCCGTGGTCGACACCAACTGCGATCCGGACAACATCGACTACGTCATCCCGGGCAACGACGACGCGATCCGTTCGGCGCAGCTCATGGCCGGCGTGATCGCAGACGCCTGCCTCGCCGGGGCCGAGATCGCCACGGCTCGCAACAAGGACAAGGCAGCCGAGAAGGCGGCCGGTGAGCAGAATGGCTGAGATCACCGCTGCCCAGGTGGCCGAGCTGCGCAAGGCGAGCGGAGCCGGGATGATGGATGCCAAGCGTGCGCTGGAAGAGGCGGCCGGCGACCTCGCCCGGGCCGCGGACATCCTGCGCGAGAAGGGCTTGGCGTCGGCGAAGAAGCGCTCGGAACGCGCCACCGATCAGGGAACCATCGGGCACTACCTGCACTTCCAGGCCGACCGTCCGGTGATCGGGGTCCTGGTGGAGCTGTCCTCCGAGACCGACTTCGTGGCCAAGTCCGACGGCTTCCAGACCGCGGCGCGAGACATCGCCATGCACGTCGCCGCGGCCCGCCCTCGCTGGGTGCGGCGCGACGAAGTGCCCGAGGCCATCCTCACCAAGGAGCGCGAGCTGATCGCGGCGCAGGCACGCCACGAGGGCAAGCCCGAGAAGGTGATCGAGAAGATCGTCGACGGACGAGTCGACTCCTTCTACGAGGACAACGTCCTCTACGACCAGACCTTCGTCAACCCCGAGAAGTACGAGGGGACAGTGGGTCAGATGGTCGAGATGCTCGCCGCCACGATGGGAGAGAACATCTCGGTACGGCGATTCGCCCGCGTCGGTGTGGGCGAGGTCGTCGAGTAGTGGCCCGGCGGGTCGCCCTCAAGCTCTCCGGCGAGTCCTTTGCCGATGCCCGGATCGGCTACGGCATCGATCCGGCGACGGTGCAGCGGCTCGCCGAAGAGATCGCGGAGGTCCACCGCGAGGGGCATCAGATCGCAATGGTGGTCGGTGGCGGCAACATCTTCCGCGGCCT
>DNGH01000176.1 GCA_003486285.1 Actinomycetota bacterium | reverse complement strand
CCGCACCGCCTCCCCGATGATCCCCCGCCCCTCGTATCCCGATCCGATCCAGTAGCCGACCTCGGCCTCGCGATTGACCAGATCGACGCTGGCTCCGCAGCCCCCGCCCAGCACCGCGCCGTCCCACAGACTGCGGTGGAATCCGGTTCCGGCCTCCTCCTGACGCTCGGCGCCGGCGATGAACGCGGCGAAGTCGGCAACGGTCGTCGAGTGGGGAACCCAGGGCATCCACTGGGCGAGACGCGCCCGGTCGGCATCGATCGCCACCAACAGCGCCGCAGCATCCCCGGTTCGATACGGCCGCATCACCAGACCTGACGGGAGCGTGACCGTTCTCATGTCGCCTCTGAGAATCGCTCCCCCTTTGTGGGGGAGCCGATCGGACGCAGTCCGAGCGGTGGGGGGTACACCACGCACATGGTCATGTCGCCTCCGAAGCTCGCTGCAGGTATCCCGCATGCACGTGGTCGAGGACCGCAGCGACTCCGGCAGCCGTGGCGCGGCCGCGGGGACCCGCGAAGAAGTCGAACCCATGATTGGCCCACGGCACCTCGAGATGACCGACCGCAGGTCCCCCGGCGGCGCGCAAGGCCGCCACGAGTCTCCGCGACATCTCCGGGCGTGCCACCGTGTCGGCCGCACCGTGGACCACGAAGAAGGGCGGGCGGCGATCGGTGGCACAGCGCACCGGTGACGCCCGCCGCCACCGCTCCGGATCCGCGGCCACCGACACCTTCAAGACGGCGGTCTCCAGATACGGCCACAGCGGGTGACCGGCGTCGTCCAACATGTCGTGCACCCCGTAGAAGGGAACGCAGGCCTGGACGGACACGTCGGCATCCTCGAAACCCGGCTGCAGGTCGACGTCGTCGGCCGTCAGTGCGACCAACGCCGCCAGGTTGCCACCCGCCGAACCACCGGCGATGGCGATGAACCCCGGATCGACGCCCAACTCGCCGGCGTTGGCCCGCACCCAGGCGATGACTCGCTTGATGTCGATCAGGTGATCGGGGAAGGTGGCCTCGGGGCTGAGACGATGCGAGGGGGTGAACACCTGCCAACCGGAACCGGCCAGACGATGCAGCATCGGCCGGGCCTGGGTGTGGCGCCGTCCCCGCCACCAGCCCCCGCCGTGCACGTAGATCAGGGCGGGGCGCGGTCCGGAAGCCGGATCGGGGCCGAGGCGATCGACCAGATGCCGCTGGTGCGTCCCGTACTCCCGAGCCTCATCCGCCGTGACCCTGCCCGGCCGGAGTGACACCGGGAGCACCACGGCCCTCACTCGCGACCACGCCAGGTCGGGCCGGGTGCCCGTGAATCCCTCCACGGCGGCGACGCCGGACCGGCTGGCGATGAAGCCTCGGCCGAGAGCCAACGCGAAACCCGCCGCGGCGATCCCGACCAGCACCTGGCCGGCCACGCCGGCGGCCCCTCCCGCCCATCCCGCAGACCTGAATCCGGCGAACAGCAGCACGACCACCATCAGGAAGGGCCCTGCCAACTCCGAACCCGCCATCGCCGTCACCCAGAGTGGAGGATGGCGTCGCGCCGAGCGCACCGCAGAGCGCGCCAGCAGCGCCAGCAACAGCGCGCTCGCCAGGAAGAGGTACGACATCGAATGGAGCGTAAAGGGGTGACGGCTCGAATCACCCCGTCACGGGCCTGCGTCGGTCCGAAGCGAAACTCGCCCGGACGGCGGAGGCGCGGTCCCGGTATAGTTCGCGCCCACCGACGAGTCGAGGAGAGCAATGGTCGAAGCGTACGTGTTGATCCAGACCGAGGTCGGCAAGGCCGCCCAGGTCGCCCTGGCCGTCAGCAAGATCGACGGGGTCAAGGCTTCCCAGGCGGTGACAGGTCCTTACGACGCCATCGTGCACGCGTCGGCCGAAGACGTCGACGCCCTCGGCAAGCTCGTCGTCGCCAAGATCCAGGCGATCGAGGGGATCACCCGCACCCTCACCTGCCCCGTGGTGAAGCTGTAGGTTCAGAGTTCAGAGTTCAGAGTTCAGAGTTGGTCCGCTGCAACTCTCAACTCTCGACTCCGAACTCAGCGCGCCAGTGCCAGGCTCACCAGCTCGTCGCACAGCTCGGCGTAGGGCATCCCGCTGGCGGCCCACATCATCGGGAACATCGAACGCGAGGTGAAACCCGGCATGGTGTTGACCTCGTTGAGGATGAAGCCCCGGCCCCCCTCCTCGTAGAAGAAGTCGACCCGAGCCAGGCCGGCGCACTCCAGGACTGTGAAGGCGCGGCACGCCAGGTCGCGCACCGTGGCCGTCGCCGCCGGCGAGAGGTTCGCCGGCACCTCGATCCGGGTGGCGTCGTCGCGGTACTTGGCGTCGTAGGTGTACCAGCCGCCCTTCACGATGATCTCCCCCGGCACCGAGGCCCGGGGGCCCTCCAGCACCGCCACCTCGATCTCGCGGCCCTTCACCTCGGCCTCGACCAGCACCTTGCGGTCGTGATCCAGGGCGGCGTAGATGGAGTCCTTCAATGAGGCCTCGTCCTCGGCACGGCTGATGCCGACCGAGGAGCCGAGGTTGGCCGGCTTGACGAACACCGGGTATCCCAAGTCGCTCCCGACCCGCCCCGCGGTGTCACCTGGTGCAGTCTGGAACTCGCCGCCCCGCACCACCAGGTACTTGCCGATGGGGAGGCCCGCCTCACGGCACAGACGCTTCGCCACGTCCTTGTCCATGGCGATCGCAGAACCCAGCACCCCCGAGCCGACGTAGGCCAGTCCCGCCATCTCGAACAGGCCCTGAATCGTGCCGTCTTCTCCGAACGGCCCGTGCAGCACCGGGAACGCCACATCGACCTCCACCGGCCGGCCGTGACCCAGCAGCCGACCCCCGGGAACCTCGAGCTGCAAGGTCGGCCCCTCGGCAACCAGTGGGGTGGCGGTGGGGTCTGCCAGGTGGAACTCGCCGTCCCGATCGATGCCAACGGCCACCACCTCATGACCCGCCGAAGCCAGCGCCGCCAGGGTCGACACCGCCGAGACGCACGACACCTCGTGTTCTCCGGATCGGCCCCCGAAGAACACCGCGACTCGGGCCACCCGCCTACTCCTCGCCCTTGCCGGCGGCGATGGCATGGAACCCGCCGTCGACGTGGATGATCTCGCCGCTGGTCATCGGCGCCCAGTCGGAGAGCAGCACGCAGATCATCTGCGCCACCGGCGAGGCGTCGTCCACGTTCCACCCCAGCGGGGCCCGTTCCGCCCAGACGT
>DNGH01000175.1 GCA_003486285.1 Actinomycetota bacterium | reverse complement strand
TGAGGTACACCGGCATGGTCGAGACCAGGGTCTTGCCCTCCCCGGTCTTCATCTCGGCGATGCCGTGGCGATGCAACACCGCCGCCCCCATCACCTGCACGTCGAAGTGGCGCTGGCCGAGAACCCGCTGCGCCGCCTCCCGCACCACGGCGTAGGCCTCCGGCTCGAGGTCTTCCAGCGTGGCTCCGGCAGCGAGGCGAGCCCGGAACTCGCCGGTCTTGGCGCGCAGCGCCTCGTCGGTGAGGGGATGGATCGCGGGCTCGAGGGCGCCGACCGCGGCGACGACTCGCTCGAGGTCCTTCAGCTTCTTTCCCTCGCCCGCGCTGAGGATTCGCTTCAGCAGGGCCATGGATGGGTCATTCTATCGCCGGGGTGCCGCTGCGGAACCAGGCCTCCGGTCGGCTAACGCCGCAGGGCGGCTTCGTGTTCCGCGGCCTCGAGGACCGACCCCGGAGACACCCCGGCCTCGGCGGGCAGCAGCTGGGCGACCACGTCTGCGGCAACGAACGAGAGGAGACGGCTCCCGGCGACGCCGTCTCCGACCACCACCCCGCGCATGCCGGCATCGTCATTGGGGGCCACCACCACGGTCTGTCCGCCGGCGAGGCGAACCACGGACCCGGGCGGATAGGCGCCCACCATCTCGATGAAGAGCCGAACCAGGTCGGGATCGTGGACCGTCCCCGCTCCCTGCAGGAGGATGGCAAGCGCGTCTGCGGGCGTTCGCGCCGGCCGGTAGGGCCGGGGCGCGGTGACGGCTTCGTAGGTGTCTACGACCGCAGTCATCCGGCTGTAGAGGTGGGAGCGCCGTCCCCCGAGATCCGGATACCCGCCGCCGTCGAATCGCTGATGGTGCTCGAGGGCGACCGCCGCCGCCACCTCCTGGCCTGAGGCTGCCGCGGCGAGGATGGCGATGGCCCCCTCCTGAGGGTGCAGGCGGACCTGGGCCCAGTCCTCGTTGGTCAGTCGGCCTTCGGTGCGGAGGGCCGCCTCGTCGACGACGACCCGCCCGACGTCGTGGAGCAGGGCGCTGAGGCCGAGAAGCCGCAGCTGGTCGAGTGCGAGGCCGGCAAAGCGTCCCAACGCCAGCGCGAGCAGGCAGACGTTGACCGAGTGGTAGTAGGTGCGCTCGTCGTGGTTCTGCACCGTGGCCATGAGCAGCGAGGAACTGGATCCGGCGCCACCTGCAAGGAAGTCGTCGACCACGGCCTGCACGTCTCCGAGATGCAAGGCGCGGCTGCGCGACACACCGCGCAGCGAGCCGAGAGACTGCGAGTAGGTCCGGCGCAGGCTCGACACCGGACGCAGCTCGATCTCTCCCGGCGACATGTGCCTCTCGTTGAGCAGCACGCCGCCGCCGGCGGGGAGATCCTCGGATCGACCCCCCACCAGACCGGCCAGGTCCGTGAGGTCGCCGCGTCCCGCACCCGGCAGCAGGGTCACCGTCTCGATGCGGCGCTGCTTCATCGCCTGGAGCACGGAATCGAACTCGGTCGAGGCGTTGGCGAGCAGCTTCCGATCGAGATAGAAGCTGTCCCCGACCAGCCCGATCACGGCCTCGCTGCCGTCCGCGGTGAGTGCCGAGGCCGCGATCTCCAGGGCCGACACGGCATTCGCCGTCGCCGAATCCTCCTCGCCGCCTTCGACAAGCCGCTGGCCGGCGTGGAACAGGGCCCGCAGGAAGTCCCTGCCCAGCAACTCGCTCATGACGGCTTCCCCAGGGCCGCCTGGGCGGCGGCGCGCACCACCTTCGAGGGGCGCAGCTTCGAGTGACGGTCGGCGAGACTGGCGAGCGTGTCCCGCGCGGTCTCGCTGGTGCGCTCGGCGATGATCTTGATCAGGCGACGGGCGTCATCGGCGGTCACCGCCTCGTTGGCGAGGTGATCGGCGATGCGAAGCACCACCTCGTCGGACGGCTCGGCACGCAGCAACGAGACCGCGGCGTTGCGCACCCGCTGGCTGGCGTCGGCGAGGGCAGAGACGAGCAGCGGCACCGCGTCCTGACCCTCGAGCGTCGCCAGGGCACGGACCACCTCGACGCGCACCCGATCGTCTTCGTGATCGACGATCGTCATCAGGGCCGGCACCCCGCCTTCGCGCCCGGCACGACCGATGGCGGTGGCCACGTTGCGGAGGACGAACCAGCGCGGATCCCGCAGCCAGGAGGTGAGGAGGCGGATGTCGCCCCGACCGGCTTGACCGAGGTACTCGACGAGGTGGCGGCGGTTGACCTTGGGAGTCTCCACGAGCATCCCGGCGATCAGGTATTCGACCAGGGGCGAGCCCCAGCCGGAGAGCAGGGCGTCGGCGCCGGGCGGGTCGCCCGCCTTGGCGAGGGCGACGACGAGCTCGTCGAGCAGCGCCGGCCGGGACAGGTCGCGTAACGCGTCGGTGACATGGTGGGAGTACTCGCTGGGAAACACCGGGTTTTCAGTGACCGCCTTCATCCACGCCCCGGCGGAAACGAAGTCGCCGCTGCGGATCCCGGCGACCACGCGACCTGCCCAAGCCCGCAGGAGCCGCCGGAAGCGCTCCGGCCGGATCTCCAGGCGCAGCAAGTCGCGAAAGGCCGCGACCGAGGCGCGCAGGTCGTCGCTGGGGCGGGGAAACTCGGCCCGAAGCCGCTCGGCCAGGTCATTATCGGCGGACCCGATTCCGGCAGCGTCGAAGACGGCACGCGCCTTCTCGTACTGGGCGGTGCGGAATTCCACCGGGTCGCCGGGGGCCTGTGAACGAGTCCCGGGACCGGATGTGGTCACAGCGCGATCAGGTTCTCACGGATGGCGTAGAGAACTGCCTCGTTCCGGGAGTGCAGACCGAGCTTGTCCAGCACATTGCGCACGTGGTTCTTCACGGTGTTCTCGCTGATGAATAGCACATCGCCGATGTCTTTCGATGTCAATCCGCGGGCAACGTGGTGCAGCACCTCGAGTTCCCGGCCGGTCAGGGCGGGATGACGGGAGGCGGTGAACTCCTGATGCCGCAGCAGCTGGAACAGCACATCCAGTAGCTTGCCGGCCATCCGTCCCGAGAGGGCCGCTCCCCCCGAGGCCACGTCGCGCAGCGACCGGGCGAGCTCGTCGAAGGATCCGTCCTTCACCAGGTACCCGCGGGCTCCGGCGCGGATGCACTCGAGCAGGTCCTCCTCCGACTCGCTGGCCGAAAGCATCACCACC
This sequence comes from Actinomycetota bacterium, assembly GCA_003486285.1. Lineage (GTDB taxonomy): Bacteria > Actinomycetota > Acidimicrobiia > Spongiisociales > UBA11373 > UBA11373. The sequence goes on along the minus strand of DNGH01000175.1, from coordinate 1,002 downwards.
CGGGTTCCCGGGCTGGCGGCGCGGATCTTCTCCACCACATCGAGACCGGAGAGACCTGGCATGAGGATGTCGAGGACCACCACATCGGGTTGGGTGTCCTCCGTCATCGAGACCGCGCTCTCGGCGTCACCAGCCTCGCCGGCAACGGCGAAACCGGCCCGGGCCAGAGCCGCCGCCAGCCCGGTGCGGAACAATTCGGCATCGTCTACGACGAGAACGCTGGTACTCACTGTGGCTCTATCAGCCCCAGGGTTCCTCCGCGTCGCCGGTACAGCACTCCGTACTGATCGGTGTCGGCATTGAGGAACAGATAGAAACTGTGTCCAAGCAGTTCCATCTGAAGGGCTGCCTCCTCGGGTGTCATCGGCTTGACCGCGAATCGCTTCACCCGCTCGATTCGCAGCGTGTTGTCTTCGGGTTCTTCGACCCCGTTGGAGTCGCCATTGAGCCGTTTCTCCCCGACGCGACGATGCCGTCCGATGATCCGTTCCTTCAGCCGACGCAGCCGACTCTCGAACTTGTCGATGGCCAGGTCGAGCGCCGAGCGCTCGTCGCCTCCCACCGCCTCCACCCGCACCACCTGCCCTGCCGTCCGGGAGGTCAGCTCCACCCGGTACCGGCCGTCCGCCAGCCGGGGGTTCCGCTCCTCACTGAACTCGACGTCGATCTGCTCGCCATTGCCGAACAGCCTGGTGGCGTGGCGAACCTTCTCGGTGGCGAGGTCTCGCAACGAGTCGGACAGGGCCATGTGGGTCGCATGGACACGAATCTCCACGGGATCCTCCTTCGCGCCGGACGCGGCTGCGCCACGGCTGGGGTGGGAGTGGACCGACGCGAGCGCAGGTGTGGTAGCCCGGGATGGTGCACCAACCCCGGTGCTAGCGCTCGCTGCCCCGAGCGGGGTCATGGGGACATGGTATCGCTTGGGGCCGAGGGAGGGGCACGGAAACCGGATGCCAGATGCCAGATGCCGGGGGCCGGGGGCCGGGTGCCGGGGGCCGG
>DNGH01000044.1 GCA_003486285.1 Actinomycetota bacterium | reverse complement strand
GACTCCCCCACAAGGCGGGAGTAATAACCCCTAATCCCTGATCAGATCCAGGAACTCGCCACGCGTCAGCGAGCTCGTCCGGAAGCCGCCGCGCATCGCCGAGGTCACCATCGACGAACCCTGCTTTTGGACGCCGCGCATCATCATGCAGAAGTGGCTGCCCTCCATCACCACGGCGACACCGTGCGGGCTGAGCACCTCCTCGACGGCGTCGGCGATCTGGTTGGTGAGACGTTCCTGCACCTGAAGGCGGCGGGCATAGAGGTCGACGATGCGAGCGATCTTGCTGAGGCCGATGATCTTCTTGTTGGGCAGATAGGCCACGTGCGCCTTCCCGAAGAAGGGAAGCATGTGGTGCTCGCACAGGGAGTAGAACTCGACGTCCTTCACCAGGACCATCTCGTCGGCGTCGGACTCGAAGATGGCGTTGTTGACGACGTCCTCCAGTGACCCGTTGTACCCGGAGGTGAGGAAGTCCATCGCCTTGGCGACGCGCAGTGGGGTGCGCGCCAGTCCTTCCCGGGTCGGATCCTCGCCCAACTGGACGAGCATGCCGCGGACGGTGGCCTCGAACTCGGGGTCGTAGACCTCGCCGGCGACGGCCTCCATCCCTTGCTCGGTGGCGTAGTGGCCGGTGCTGCGGGTGATCTCGGTCGGCATGCACACCTCGATGTCGTTGCGGAATCCGGCAGCGATGCTCTTCAGAACCGCCCCGGTGCCGGGGTATTCCCAGTCCGGGGCGACGTCGGCGGCGGGTACTGCCAGGTGGGCGTACTTGGCCACATCGGGATCGGGGATCCTGGTCCCCTCCACCTCCCCCGAGAAGCCCTCGTAGAACAGGATGTCGAGGTCGATGGGGCGAGGGGCATTGCGGTCGTCGCTGCGCACCCGCCCCATCGCGGCCTCGATGCCCCGCAGCACCTCGCGCAGGGCGGCAGGGTCGAACCGGGTGGCGATGAGGGCGGCGGCGTTGAGAAATTCGGGACCGGTGCCGCCCACGGCAGGTGACCGGTAACAGGAACTCTGCACCAGCACCGTGATCCCGGGTTGGCGGCGCAGGCGGGAGAACGCCATGGGCAGATTGCGCTCGGGATCGATGTTGCTGCCCAGCGCGAGGATCGCCCGGGTCACGCTTCACCCCGGCGGCGATGGATCCGCACGCCCACCGAGTCGGCAAAACGCAGTGCCCCCGGCTTCTCCACCTCGACCTCGACTTCGGCCACCCGTTCATCGGCGCCGAGGCAGATCGCCGCGATCTCGGTGACGAGGCGTTCCACCAACATCGGCGAGCCCTGTTCGATGTGGGCGATGATCGCCTTCGCCACGGTGCGGTAGTTGACCGCATCGGCGATGTCGTCGCTCCGGGCCGCCGGCCGCAGATCGACCCACATGGTCACATTGACCAACACCTCCTGTGGAGTGGTGCGCTCCTCAGGATTGATGCCGACGATCGCGCGCACGCGGAGGTCGCGAATGAAGATCTGGTCCACGGCGGGAGGCTACCCGTCGCCCGCTACCCGTCGCCCGCCAGAACACACCACGAGGCACATGACGCGATCTGGCGGGTAGCGGGCAGCCGGTAGCGGGCAGCTCTCACCTCAGATGCGCCCCGCCATCCACCCGCAGTATCTCGCCCGTCACGAAATCGTTGGCGAGGAGGGAAAGGACCGCCGCCACCACGGGATCGGTGCCACCGACCCGTCGCATCGGGATCTCCTGGGCCAGTTCCTTGAGATACGCCGAGTCCTTGCCGGGTGGCGGCAGGATCGCCCCCAGTGCCACCGCGTTCACCCGGATGCGGGGTGCCAACGCCTCGGCGGCGGCCCGGGTGAAGGTGTCGAGGCCCCCCTTGGCGACGGTGTAGGAGAAGTGGCTGGGGTAGGGGCGCTGGGTGCGCCAGTCGGTGACGTTCACCACCGCACCGTCGACCCCCTCCGGAAGAGCCCGGGCAAAGGCCTGCGTCAGGAACACCGGTGCCGTCAGGTTCACCGCAAGGGTCTGCTCCCAGGCGGCACGGGAGACATCGGCGAGACGGTCGTCGGGGAACAAGGCGGCGTTGTTGACCAGGATCCGGACCGGACCCAGCTCGCCACAGGCGGCGAAGACCGCGGCGGGGTCGTCGCCAAGGTCGCCGCCGATGGTCGCAGCCTCGACCCCAAGGGCTCGAATCTCCTGCGCCGTGGCGCCGGCGGCGTCCGCCGAAGAGTGGAAGTGGAGCACCACGTTGGAACCGGCCCCCGCCAGGCCGAGGGCGATGGCCCGTCCCACCCGATGCGCCGCACCGGTGACGAGCGCAGTGGCGCCGCGCAATTCCATCCCGGCGAGGCTAGCCCGGGCCGAGGGTGCCGACCCAAAGTGCAGCGGCGACTACCGTTTCAGCCGTGGAAACCGTCGATCCCAGACACGGCCGCTGGATCCTGCCCGTCATCGTCGTGGCGATGGTGGTACTCACCTACACCTTCGTGAACAGCCTGGAGCCGTCGAGCGACCCCACCGGGACCAGCGACGCCAATCCGCCCTTCCCCACCGACGGGACCAGCACCACGTCGAGCCTGCCTCCGGAGATCGCGGCGTTCCTGGTGACCCTGGACATCTTCGAGAACCAGGCGACGGCCTACAAGACCGAGGTGGCCGAGATCAACACGGATTGGGACGGCCGGGCGATCACCTTCGCCGAGGCCAAGACCAAGTTCCTCGAGGTGCAGACCGACCTGGACGACTGGGAGAACGCGGTCACCGAGGTCGCCAACGTCCCACCCGGGCTGGCGGCAGGACATGTAGCGCTGGTCCTCGAGGTCTCCGACCTGTCCGCCAAGGTGGGCGACATCGTGGTGGGCCTCGACGCCCCCGACGACGGCACCCTGCGCCGCACCGCCGCCGCCGAGTTCGCCGTTGCGATGGACGAGGTGCTCGATGCCATCGCCGCCATCCGGGAGACGGCCACGACCCCGTCGACCACCTCCACCATCGCGGGGTAGGCACTAGGCACTAGATGTACTCGGGCGATCGCGGCATCCTCACAGTCCACAGTCAGCAGCAGAGGACTTCAGGCTCTGGCTGCCCCGGCGGAGTGCGCCCACCATTCGCTTCCGCATGACCTTCGACCGCCTACTCGCCATCGGCCTCCTGGCCGCCGCGGTGGTCGTCGCCACCGCGCCCCCGGCGTTGGCCGATCCCGCGGTGCCCACCCACTATCGCTCGGTGGTGACCGAACTCGATCCCGCCGTCGAGGGCATGACCATCGACGTGGCCGGCGGGGACGCCTTCCTCGTGGTCGCGGTGGCGCCCGGACACCATCTCGATGTCCCCGGCTACTTCGCCGAGCCCTATTTGCGCATCGACGCCGACGGCACCGTGTGGCGCAACCACCATTCGCCGTCTCGCTTCATCAACGAGTCCCGCTACGGAGTCGAAATCCCCGTTGAGGCCGACCCCGTGGCGGAGGCCGACTGGAGGGCGGTGGGGAACGGCGGAACCTACGCATGGCACGACCACCGCACCCACTGGATGAGCCGAGACCTGCCCCCGACCATCGCCGGTGACCGAGTGCAACTGGTGTTTCCCTGGGAACTCGAGGTCGTCCTGGACGGAGAACCCGTTACGGTGCGGGGCGAACTGGTGTGGCTCCCCGCGGTGAACCCGGTGGGGCCGATGCTCATCGGACTGGGCGGCCTGATACCCATCGCCTGGTGGCGGCGCGGTCGCAACACACTCCTTGCGGTGTGCCTTGGCGCGCTCGGAGCGGCGGCGCTGCTGGTCGCCACGATGCAATACCTGTCGACCCCGGTCGACAGGGCGTTCCCGTCGGAGATGATCCTCCCCGCGGTGAGCGTGGTCCTGGCGATCGCAGCAGTGGGATGGCGCTCGAGCCCGATCCGGGCCACGGCCGCTCGTCTACTCGCCGCCATCGCGCTGGTCATCTGGGGACTCTCCAGCCGCGACGTCCTCACCGCCCCGGTGCTGCCCTCTGCACTGCCGGCAGTGGTGGAGCGCAGCCTGGTCGCTCTCGTTCTCGAAACCGCGTTGGTGCTGGCCGCGTTGATCGTGGTGGAGCGCGTCCGCGCGGAAAGGCCCGTGGATCGCAGACGCCCCACACCGGCGTAGTGGCCGGCTAGTCGTCGATCGTCCTCCGGGGCAGGCAGCCCGAAAGGCCCTGGAGGTGGATCGCGGCGTCTGGCACCGAGTAGACGAACCCAAGGACCTCACCGTTGCGGAGGAAGCCGTCGACACCGACCACATCGGGGGCTCCGGGAACCTCGGCGATCCGCACGAAGTCACGGCCGTGGTACTCGGCCCAGAAGCCTCCGACCCGGGCGATGGCGGCCACGTCGAACTCGCCCGGACCCACCGCGACATCGAGAGTCGCCAGCGCCGCGGTACCCCCGGCACGGGCACAGGGCACCTCGGTGAACGACACCACGATCTCATCGACGTGTTCCCCGAGCCCGAACTCGGTAGCCGTGGCGGCGACGGAGGCGCGCATCTGGGTTGCGGCCTGGTCGGCGGTGCCGAAGGCGCAAGCGGTCACCAGCAGCGCCAGGACGGCGCCGCGGACCAGGAGTCGTGTGTTGTAAACGGCCATCGCCACTCCGAGGGTGCGGGGTAGGAGGCGGAGCCTACCCGGGGGCTCCGCAGAGACCGCCGTACCGGCCACCGCCGTTAGTCTCGGACCGGCATCCTCCACCCCGGAGCCCCCGTCATGACTCGCATCCTGGTCCTCGGCTCAGGTGGCATGCTCGGCCACAAGGTCCTGCAGCGCCTGAGCACCGAGCACACCGTCGTCGGCACGCTGCGCGGCGCCCCCGGCGCCAAACCCTATGGAGCCATCCCGCTGTTTCGCGACGGTGCAATCGTCGGCGGAGTCGATGCCGCCGACGTCTCCACGGTGAGCGGGGCCATCGAGGCGTCCCGGCCCGACGTCGTGGTCAACTGCATCGGGGTGATCAAGCAGAAGGACAGGGACCCGGAAGCCAACATCGCCATCAACGCGCTGTTCCCGCACCGCCTCGTCGCGCACTGCTCCGAGCACGGCATCCGCGTGATCCACTTCAGCACGGACTGCGTCTTCAACGGCCGACGCGGCTCTTACGCCGAGGACGACATCTCCGATGCCGAGGACCTCTACGGGCGCACCAAGTACCTAGGCGAGGTGGCCGATTCCGAGCATGTCCTCACCCTCCGCACCTCTCTGGTCGGGCGCGAGCTCACCGAGTTCCACTCCCTGCTCGAGTGGTTCCTGTCCCAGAGGGGCCGGGTCAAGGGCTTCCGGCGGGCATTCTTCTCCGGCGTCACCACCAACTGGATGGCCGACCTGGTGGCGCGCCTCATCACCGAGCATCCCGGGGTGCATGGCCGCTACCAGGTGGCCGGGCCCCGGATCTCCAAGTTCGACCTGCTCGGTGTCTTCGCCAAGGCCTTTGGACACAAGGTGGAGATCGTGCCCGAGGACGAGTTCCTCCTCGACCGCAGCCTGATCGGTGACCGATTCACCGCGGACACCGGCCTGAAGGCACCATCATGGGAGGACATGGTGGCGGTGATGGCCGCCGATCCGACACCGTATGAGGAGTGGCGATGACCCCCACGCAGCCGCTGGCCGGCAAACGCATCCTGGTGACCGGGGGCACCGGGTCACTGGGCAAGCTGCTGGTGAAGCGGCTCCTCGGCGGTGACTTGGGCGAGCCGGAACGGATCATCGTCTTCTCGCGCGACGAGGCCAAGCAGCACGAGATGCGCCTCGACTACCTGCATCGCCGCGCCGCCACCGACGAGGCGATCTTCCGCAACTTCGAGCGGACCCTCGAGTTCTGGATCGGAGACGTGCGCGATCCCGACTCGGTCCTCTCGGTGATGCAGGGCGTCGACGTGGTCTTCAACGCCGCCGCTCTCAAGCAGGTACCCACCGCCGAGTACTTTCCCTTCGAGGCGGTTCAAACCAACATCGGCGGAGCGGAGAACCTCGTTCGCGCCATCCAGCAGCACCACCTCCCGGTCGACACCGTGGTCGGCATCTCCACGGACAAGGCGTGCAAGCCGGTGAACGTGATGGGGATGACCAAGGCGATCCAGGAGCGGGTCTTCATCCAGGCCAACATGCGTTGCGGCGACACCCGCCTGGTGTGCGTGCGCTACGGCAACGTCATGGCATCGCGGGGCTCGGTGGTGCCCCTGTTCCACGACCAGATCCGCCACGGGGGGCCGGTCACCATCACCACCACCGACATGACCCGCTTCATGCTCAGCCTCGACGATGCGGTCGACACCGTGTTCGCCGCGGTGCGCATCGGACGGCGCGGCGAGACCCTGGTGCCCAACGCGCCGTCGTCGCGCGTCGTCGACATCGCTGCGGCGCTGATCGGGGACCGCAAGATCGAGACCACCGTCACCGGGATCCGCCCCGGGGAGAAGGTGCATGAGATCATGGTCAATGACGAGGAGTCCCCCCGCACCGTGATCCGGGAGAAGTGGTTTGCCATCCAGCCGATGCTCCCCGAGCTGCAGACCGAGAAGGTGACCAAGCCGGCGCTGACGGGCGAGTTCTCCAGCTCCGGCCCGCTGCTCGACCTGGAGGGCACTCGCCGACTCCTCACGGAGCACCGCCTTCTGGTGGATCAGGTCGACCCCAACGAGGGGGAGTTGCTGCGATGAAGGTGATGACGATCCTCGGCACTCGTCCCGAGATCATCCGGCTGAGCCGCGTCATCCCCCTTCTCGACGCGCATTCCGACCACGTCCTGATCCACACCGGGCAGAACTACACCGACACGCTGAGTGGGCTCTTCTTCCGTGAGCTCGGAGTGCGCGACCCCGATCGCTTCCTCGGGGTGCAGGCACCGTCGTTCGGCGAGCAGATCGGCCAGATCCTCACCCACACCGAGGCTCTGCTGCGGGAGCACCGCCCCGATCGCGTGCTGATCCTCGGTGACACCAACAGCGGGCTCGCCGCCATCGTCGCCCGCCGCCTCGGCATTCCCGTCTATCACATGGAGGCGGGCAACCGCTGCTACGACGACCGAGTCCCGGAAGAGGTCAACCGGCGCATCATCGACCACTCGTCGTCGGTGCTGCTCCCCTACACCAACCGGAGCCGGGAGAACCTGCTCCGCGAGGGGATCGCCGGCGAACGCATCTTCGTCACGGGCAACCCGATCATGCAGGTGATCGACCACTACGCCACCGAGATCGCGGCGAGTCATGCCCTGCGCGACCTCGGGGTCACCTCCGGCCACTACATCCTGGTGACCATGCATCGCGCCGAGAGCGTCGACGACCCCGCCCGGCTGCGCCGTCTGGTCGAGGCCCTGAGCCGGCTCCAGGAGCGGCACGGACATCCGGTGGTCGTCTCCACCCATCCCCGCACCCGAGCCCGCATCGACGAGTTCGGGGTCGACGCCGACCGCACCGGCTTGCGGTGGCTCGAACCGCTCGGTTTCTTCGACTTCGTCCGCCTCGAGCAGGAGGCGTTCTGCGTCCTCACCGACAGCGGCACGGTGCAGGAGGAGACCTGCCTCTTCGGAGTCCCCAACGTCACCATCCGCGACGTCACCGAGCGCCCCGAGACCATCGATGCCGGGTCGAACGTTCTCGCGGGCTCCGATCCAGCAGCGATCGCCGCGGCCGTCGACCTGGTGACCACACTGGATCGCACCTGGGCGCCACCGCCGGAGTATCTGGTGGAGCACGTCGCCGAGGCCGTGGTCCGCATCGTTCTCGGCTATCGCCCGCCCGACCCGGCCGAGATCGCCTGGACCACGGGGGGCTGATGACCAGCCGGGGACGCCACGTCCTCATCTTCTCCGTGGTCTTCCCCCCAGACAATGTGAGCACAGCCCACCTCGTCGGGTTCCTCGCCGACGATCTGACCGCGGCCGGTCACCGCGTCACCGTCATCACCACCACCCCCCACTCCCGGCCCGAACGCGGGGCGGCAATACCCGCCGGACGGATCATCCGGATCCCGGTGCCGCGCAAGGGGAGGTCTTCTCTGCGCAACGCCTTGATCTGGGTGATCTACCTGATCGGAGCGCTCGGCGCGGGCTTGTTGCGGAGCGGCCGTCCCGACGTGGTGCTCGCCGTGACCCCACCACCCGGAATCGGACTCATCGGTTCCTGGGTGGCTCGGCGCTGGCGGGCCCCACTGGTCTACAACGTCAAGGAGTTGTATCCGGAGGTCGCGGTGAACCTCGGCGTGTTGGATGCCCAACCTCTCGTCGCCGCCATTCGCTGGACCGAGAACCGGGCCTTTCGCAAGGCGGCCGTAGTCACGGCGGTGACGCCGGCGGTGGCGGAGCGCATCCAGTCCCGGGCCGGCACCACCCCCGTCGAGATGATCCCCGACTGCGTCGATTTGGATCTGATCGCCCCGGGCGCCGACCCGGCGCCGTTCCGGGCCGAGTTCGGGATCGATGCGGCTGTCGTGATCGGTTACGCCGGCAACCTTGGGGCGCCACAGAACCTGGATCTGCTTCTCGACGCCGCAGCACGCCTCATCGACCTTCCCCTGCAGGTCATCGTCGTCGGTGACGGCACCGAACGGGAACGCCTCGCCGACCGGGTTCGCAACGAGGAGATCACGAACACCCGAGTGGTGCCGAATCAGCCGGTGACGCGCATGCCCGAGATCTACGCCGCCTGCAACGCGATGTACGTCCCGCTGGCGCCGGGTCTGGGTGACGACGTGATGCCGTCGAAGGCGTACCAGGCGCTGGCCGCCGAGCGCCCGATAATCGTCGCGGCGCCGACCGGTTCCGCGCTGGCGACTCTCGCTCGCGAATCGGGGGCCGGCCTGGTGGTCGAACCACTCACCGCCGAAGCGCTTGCCGCGACCATCCGGTCGATCACAGCCGAGTCACTCGCGGAAATGGGGCGGCGCGGCCGGGAGTTCGTCCAGACCCACTATTCGCGGCCCGCGGTGTCGGCTGCCTACCGGCGGCTGGTCGAATCCCTCCGGGCCTGATCAGCGCCGGGCGAATAGTCCGAGGCGCCACATCCCCAGGCCTACGACGACGATGAGGCCGCCGACGAGCCCTGCCGATGCCAAGGCGGCAGCCCACGGGCCGAGGCTCCATCCCGAGGCAAGCCACGCGACGCCCCATCCCGCTGCCACCAGCACCACCCAGATCGGAAGGGTGCTCCTCCAATACCGGACCGGGGGAATCCCCAGCCCTGGCGCCAGCACCAACACCTCCACCAGAGCTTCGACGACCAGGAACCCCGCAACGGCCGCGGCGATCCAGGTCGCGGTGGAGTCGTCCCCGAGGATGGCGACGGTCGCCAGCGCCGCCAACGCGCTTCCGGCCGACCGCACCACCATCGCCGCGGTCCAGCGTCGGAACAGGGCCCGAGCCTTGAGCAACTGCTCGACAGCCGACTGCGCCGCCTGCACCGGAGCGGCGGAGGCGAGCAACAGCATCGCCGGCACCGCTGCCTCCCAGCGCCCACCCCAGAGGATCTCCTCGATCGCGAACATCGTGGCAATCAAGCCGGCAGCAGCCGCAGCTCCCACCCCGATCAGCACCGGACCCGCCCGCAGCACTCCGATCGACTGTCGATCGGCATTGGCCCCCATCCGCGACAGTGTTGGAAACAGCACGTTGCGCGCGATCCCCATCAGCAGCTCATTGAGACGCTGCACCAGGATGAAGGCGAAGTGGTAGTACCCGACCACCTCGGTCGAGGCGAACACCCCGATCATCAGGTAGTCGAGACGGGCATCCATCGCCACCTCGCCGGCGAGCGGCCACCCGGCAAGTGCCGCGGCCCGTAGTGTCGTCACGTTCTCCGCCACCGGTACGGGAGGGTCGCGACGCGACATCGCCCAAAGCACCAGCACGAGCACCACCGCATTCACCTGCAGCCCGGCAACCAGGCTCAAGGCGCCTTTCCCGGCCTTGGCCAGAACGATGGCGACGCAATAGTGGGCGATGGTCGCCGCGAGCAATGCGGCGGCGACCCGGGCGAACTGCAACCGGGCCTGGCACGTGGCAATCAGCACCGCCGTGTACGGCTTGAGGATGAAGGTCGACGCCGCCACCAGCATCAGACCGGTGAGCTCCGGCTCGTCGAGGAGATCGGCCACCACCGGACTGAGCGCAACAAGCGCCAGGCCTGCCAGCGTGG
>DNGH01000142.1 GCA_003486285.1 Actinomycetota bacterium | reverse complement strand
CTGCCGCACTCGGCATACAACTTCCCGGTGCTCTCTCGGATCGCGGGCCAGGTGCTCTGATCACCTCCGGTGGCCATCAACAGCGAGTCGACGTACCCCAGGAACGCGCCCTCGGTGTTGGTGAACTCAGCAGGAACCCCCTGCTCCCGCAGACAGTTCCCGAATCCACTCACCAGCGAGCGAACCTCTGCGGTGTCCTCGATCTCCTCAAGGACCGACTCCCAGGCATCTCGCATCGTGGCGTACAACCCGTACGCCACGATCACATCGCCTCCGGAGGAGTCGACCTGATCGGCGCACTCCCGCGAGACCGCGGACGGCGCAGTGGAGGGCGGCGCAGTGGTGGGCGTGGCGCCCTCGGTCGACTCCGTCGCGTTCGGATCAGGGAAACCATCCCGGGCGAGTGCTTCGTAATCGGGGAAGTCGGCGCTGTAGAGCGTCGGGTCATCCCGATCTGGCAGCGGGGAGGGTGATGGGGGCACGAAGCCGGCCGCGGCGATGCAGTCGAACACCTGCTGGTTACGCAACCCGGCCAGGCTCATTTCGAAGAGCAAATTGTCCACGAAGGACTCGTGGTCGAAGGGGGCCACGGCTGCCGACACATCGTCGATCAACAGCGCCGCCGACAGTCCCGACACCGGAACCGTGGGTTGGGTCTCCACGTCAGCCGAGGAGGAAACCGGGGCCGTGGGTTGGGTCCCGACGCCTTCCGAGGAGTCGTCGAAGCTCAGGGCCAGCGGCACGGCAAGGCCGAGCACCAGCACGAAGGCGGCCAATGCCTTCAGGGGAGCAGGCATCCGACGCCTCCCCCCGGTACGAAACAGGTCGAGGCGGCTCTCCGCATGGGTGGTGACGGCTACATGCTGCAGGGCCTCACGGAGGCGGGTCTCGTGGTCAGTCATCGCCTAGCTCCTTTCTCAACGACTCGTGCGCCCGATGGATCAGCGACCTCACGGTGCCGGGACGGGCGTTCATCAACTTGGCGATCTGAGCCACGCTCAGATCCTCGTAGTACCGCAACACCAGGGCCGTCCGTCTCCGCGGTGGAATCCGAGACAGCGCCCCCCAGACGCCATCGATCTCGGGTGGCAACACGACACTGAGATGACCGGCTCGGAACCGCGACTCGACGGCGCGCCGACGCAGCAGCGACCGGGACCTGTTGACCACCGACCGATATAGATATCCCGGCGGATCGGAGATCTTGTCCCACCGCCGGTAGGCCGCAATGAAGGCATCGTGAACCAACTCCTCGGCGACTGCGTTCGAGCCAGTGATCAGATGTGCCAACCGGACCAGCCGAAGCTGTTCACGCCGGTAGGTGGTCTCGAAGTCGACTCCGGCCGGGCCATCGGGCTGCCCAGCGGCATCGGGTAGAGCCGCCATCACAAGCGGGTCCGATTGATCACGCTCACACCCCCACGACGCATGGGACCCCGGAAACGTTGCACCAAGAATCTCCTCAATCCCGGCGCGATCCGCCAGCGACACTCGACCCGCCGGTCAGACACGGTCGACCCAACGGCAGCCGAACTATCCCGGCAGCACCCACTCCCGGGTCGCCTCCCACTTGACCGCCTCGCCGACGCGATGCGACGGGGGTCCCGGGACTCGGGCCTCGACCAGCCCCTCCGCGGTCTCCAGGGTGAGTTCGCTGTGTGGCCCCCGGAAGCGCACCGCCACGATCGTCCCCGGGGCACCGCTCCCGAGTCGCACCCACTCGGGGCGCACCGCCACCCGCTGCCCCTGCCGCACCAGCACGGACACCGCACCGGTGAGCCGGGCCGCCCACTCGTCGCCGGGCTCCGCGTAGACCGCCACCGGAGATCCCTGTTGGACGATCGCTCCGGCGCGCAGCAGCACCACGCGATCGGCGGCACCGAGAGCCTCCGCGGGATCGTGGGTGGCATAGAGGGCGGCGGCGACTCGGGTGCGGCGCTGCGCCGCGACCTCGACCTCGGCGGCGCGGCGGGTGACGGCATCGAGATGCGCCGTCGGCTCGTCGAGCAGGAAGAGGTCGGCCTCGCGGGCCAGCGCTCGCGCCACGCCGACGCGTTGCTGCTGGCCACCCGACATCTCCGCGGGGAGCCGTTCGGCCAGCTCCGCGATCCCGAGCGACCCGAGAAGGGCGTCGGCGCGTCGCCGCGCTTCGGCCGCATCGACGCCGGCGACCCGCCACGGAAAGGCCACCGTGTCGCGCGCCGAGAGGTGGGGCCACAGCGCATACGACTGGAAGACGAATCCGATCGAGCGGCGTTCCGGCGGCAGCTGGGTGTGCGGCGATGCCACGAGTTCTCCGGCGATCCGGATCTCACCCTCGGCCGGGGTGAAGAACCCGGCAATGGTGGCAAGCAGCGTGGTCTTGCCGCTGCCGCTCGGTCCCAGCACGGCGACCGTCTCCCCGGGAGCCACGGTGAGATCGATCCCGCTGAGGATCTCCCGATCGGTGATGCGAACCGTGAGGCCGGTCACCTCGAGGGCGGGGGGCCGGTTCACGACGCACTCCGCCGGCGCGCCGCCACGATCGCGGCGGCGATCCCGGGGATGGTGAGCAACACTGCGAGCGCCGCGGTCACGGTGACGTCGCCGAGTTGCTGCACCTCGAGGGTGACGACGGCAAGGGTCGCGGTGCCCGGACCGTAGAGCAGGCTCGACATCGTCAACTCGTGGAGCCCGAACAGGAACACCAGCAGCCAGGCGGCGACGATCGCCGGGCGGAGCAGCGGCAACACGATGCGGCGCACCGTCGCCGGTCCGGTCGCCCCCGAGATCCGGGAAGCTCGCACCGCGTCACCGTCGACGCTGCCGGCCGAACCGGCCAGGGAGCGATGCGCCAGAGCCCAGAACTTGGCGAGATAGGCGAGCAGCACGATCAGCAGAGTGTCACGCAACCACGGCCCATAGGCGAGGAGGAAGGCCACCGCCAGCGCCGACCCGGGAACCGCAAACGTCGCCGCGGCGGCCACGTCGATGCCGCGCCGGGTGCGCCGCCGGGCGACGACGAGGAGGATGCCGAGCAGGGTCGCCAGGGTGGCAGCAACGGCAGCCAATCCCAGGGATCTGCCCACCGCTCCCCAGGAGTCGCCGCGCCACGCTTCGGCGAAGTTGCTCAGGGTCCAGTTGGCCGGCCAGGGATCGAGACCGACGGCCCGGGTCAAACCGGTCAGGGTCAGCGCCACCAATGGGAGCACCGTGGTGAGCGCCAGGTAGCCC
>DNGH01000106.1 GCA_003486285.1 Actinomycetota bacterium | reverse complement strand
TCGAGCTCGGCTACTCACTGGTCCCGTCGTTCCGGTTCCTGACCAAGACCGACTCCTGCTGATCGAAGGGTGAAACGGCCGGGGTCCCGCGAGGGACCCCGGCCCCCATCCTCCAGGAGGTTTCGTGCTCCGGTATCTCGGCAAACGCGTCCTGTCCTCGATGGCCACCGTCGTGGGCATCGTGATCATCGTGTTCTTCATCGTGCGGGTCCTTCCCGGCGATGCCGCCATTGTGCGCGCTGGCCCGTATGCCACCCAGGAGAAGATCGATCAGATCAGAGCCCAGTATGGGTTCTCCGATCCCCTCCCGGTCCAGTTCAAGGACTACATGTCCAGCGTGTTCACGGGCGACCTGGGCACGTCCATTCGCACGGGCGGCAACGTCACGACAGAATTGGTCGACAGACTCCCTGCCTCCCTCGAACTTGCCTTCTACGCGGTGATCCTCGCGGCACTGATCGGGATTCCCATCGGGATCCTTGCCGCGGCCCGCAAAGGGACCTGGATCGATGGTGCCAGCCGGGTCTTTGCCGTCCTCGGGTCCTCGATGGCCCTCTTCTGGCTCGGCCTCCTGCTGATCTACTTCCTCTTCTTCCGCCTGCGATGGTTCCCGGGACCGATAGACCGGCTCGCAATCGGCACGAAGCCGCCCGGAACCATCACCGGCTTCTACACGATCGATGCCGCCCTCCACGGTGACTTCGGCCTCATGTGGGAGGCCTTCCGCTACCTGGCACTTCCCGTCCTCACCCTCGGACTGGTTCTCGCCGCGCCGATCCTCAAGATGGTCAGGGCCTCGATGATCGATGCCCTGGAGTCCGAACACGTCCGGACCGCCCGCGCCCTCGGCGTGCCGTACCGTCAGGTGTTGTTTCGCGACGGGTTCCGCAACGCTCTTCTCCCCGTTACGACAGCGATCGGAATCGTGTTCGGGTACATGCTCGGGGGCAACATCATCGTCGAGTTCCTCTTCGCATGGCCCGGCGTCGGGCGGTACGCCTATAGCGCCATCCAGGTGAACGATCTCGAGGCCCTGCAAGGCTTCGTGATCGTCGTCGGCGTGCTGTACGTGGCACTCAACGTGGTGATCGATCTCGTCTACGCGTGGATCGATCCCCGGATTCGGCTCGGACACAAGGTGGATGCATGAGCCCCCACGATTCGTTCCCTCTCGCACCGGCCTCGACAGAGTCGGGTGGCGCCGCCAGCGGATTCGTGGCTCCTGAGTGGTCGTCAGAAACCGTGCAGTTGTCCCTGTGGCGCCGCAAGCCGCTTCTCATCGTCGGCCTGGTCATCATGTCTCTCTTCGTACTCGTAGCCGTCATCGGCCCGTTCCTGGTTTCCGATCCCCGGGTGACGAATCCGACCAACTTCTACAAGAGTCCATCGGGCAGCCTGCTGTTCGGCTCTGACAAGTTCGGGCGTGACGTGTTCGCCCGGGCGGTGCACGCCGCCCGGCTCGACATCAGCATCGGGGTCATCATCGCGGTGCTGTCGATGGTGATCGGCTCGACCATTGGAGTCATTTCCGGCTACTTCGGTGGGCTCGTCGACGAGATCATGATGCGGCTCACCGACATGGTCCTCGCCTTCCCCGGATTCGTACTCGCTCTGGTGCTGGTGGCGTCGGTCGGCAACAGCGTCCCCAACGTGGTGCTCGCGGTGACCGTCGCCTACATCCCCTACTTCATCAGGCTCACCCGCGCCCAGGTGTTGGCCGAGCGGGAACTCGAGTACGTGGACGGAGCGCGCCTCGCGGGCAACAGTCCCTGGCGCATCGCGTTCCGTCACGTCATGCCGAACTCGCTTGGCCCGTCCTTCGTCCAGGCTGCCCTGGTGGCGGGGTGGGCGATCCTGACGGTGGCGGGCCTGGCATTCCTCGGTGTCGGCATCCGCCCACCGACCTCCGAATGGGGCGTCATGGTGGCCGAAGGTGCCCCCGACATCATTACCGGCAAGTGGTGGACGGCCCTGTTCCCCGGCGGAATGATCGTGCTCGCCGCCATGGCCTTTCAGTTCATCGGTGACGAACTCCGTGGCGAGGAGCTGATGTGAGCCTCCTCGAAGTCCACGGACTCACCGTCGGAGTCGAGCACAGCCCGCTGACGATCCTGCGCGATGTCGAGTTCACCGTCGAACGGGGAGAAGTCGTCGGCCTGGTCGGTGAATCGGGGTCCGGCAAGACGATGGCCGCGTTGGCGATCATCGGCCTCCTGCCGGCCGGAATCGAGCGGCGGGGCGGTTCGGTCCGCATTGATGGCGAGGAACTGGTGAATCCGGAGACCCACCAGGTCGAACGCACCGCCGGGCTGATGACGATGATCTTCCAGCACCCGCGATCGGCTCTCAATCCGACCATGCGCGCCGGTCGCCAGATCGCCCGTGTGCTCGAGCTCAACCAGGGCATCAAGCGCGATGCCGCGCGTATCGAAGCTGTCGAGATGCTCCACCGGGTAGGGATCCCGGGTGCGGACAGGGTGGCGCGGGCGTATCCACATCAACTCTCGGGAGGCATGTGCCAGCGAGTGATGATCGCGATGGCCCTGGCGTGCAAGCCGAAGCTGCTCATCGCCGACGAGCCGACCACCGCACTCGATGTGACGATCCAGGCCCAGATATTCGACCTCATCAACGAACTCGTGGACGACACCGGCATGGGTGTGCTGTTCATCACCCACGACCTCGGCGCAATCGCGGAGATATGCGATCGCGTGACCGTCCTGTATGGCGGTCAGGTGATGGAACAGGGCTCGTTGCGGGGCGTCTTCACGGATCCGCAGCATCCCTACACGAAGTTCCTGTTCGACGCGATCGAGCGCGAGGTCGACCCCAGGGTCGAGGAAAAGGGAGTGAACTTTGCGCTCAAGGGGTGTCGGTTCGGGCACAGGTGCCCCGAAGCGTTCGCTGCCTGCGCCGATTTCCCACCGCTCGTCGACGTCGGCGCCCACCATCGGTCCGCCTGCTTCCTGCACGCCGTCGGCGCCAGCACCGGGAGCGATCATGGCGCTGCTTGAGATCAAGAACCTCCGCAAGACCTTCGGGCACGGCAAGTCGGAGGTCTCGGCCGTGCGCGGTGTCGACCTCGAACTCGCCGCGGGCGAGACGGTCGGCCTGGTTGGTGAGTCCGGATGCGGCAAGACCACCCTGGGGCGCGTGGTCGTCGGGTTGACGCCCCCCACCTCGGGCCAGATCCTGTTCGACGGCAATTCGCTGGACGGCAAGCTGGCCACACCCGAGTATCGCCGCAGGCTCCAGATGGTGTTTCAGCACCCCGCACAGTCGCTCAATCGGCGCATGAAGGTTGGGCGGACCCTGTCCGAACCGCTCGAACTGCTATCCGACGCAGACGCCGATTCCATCCGCGGCAGGGTCGACGAGGTCCTGCGTCTCGTGGGGCTCGGACCCGACTTCCTGGAGCGGACCCCGCGCCAGATGTCAGGTGGACAACAGCAGCGTATCGCGATCGCCCGGGCACTCATGCCGGATCCGGACGTCGTTGTCCTCGACGAGCCCACCTCCAGCCTCGACCAGTCGGTGCGAGGACGGATCATCGCCCTGCTGCGTTCGATTCAGCAGGAGCGCAACGTCGCCTACCTCTTCATCAGCCA
>DNGH01000095.1:4985-5700 GCA_003486285.1 Actinomycetota bacterium | reverse complement strand
GCCGTCGCCGGCGTTGATCACCGGCACGCTGGCCCAGCGGGCCGCCTCGGCCGGGGCCCCCTGCTGGAAGTGGCGCATCACGATGACGTCGCCGTAGTACTCCAGCATGTGGACGGTGTCCTTGATCGACTCCTGGTAGAAGTCGCCTGCCCGGGTCATCTTGGGATCGGCGAACCCGACCACATGCCCGCCGAGGCGGTGCATCGCCGCCTCGTGGGCGAGTCGGGTTCGTGTCGAGGGCTGGTAGAAGGCCGCCACCAGGGTCTTTGCGGCCAGCAAGTCGGTGTTGCGCCGGGAGCGCGCGATCGGCTCCAACGTCTCGGCCACCTCGAACACCCGCATGAACTCGGAGCGTTCGAAGTCCTTCAGGGAAAGGATGTCACGCCCGGAAAAGCTGCGCATTGCGGTCACTCCTCTGTAGACGGGCGGCCGCCACCGACCCCCCGGGATCCGACCGACTCAGACTCGCGCCGGAGCGCGGGGCGGGGTAGCGGCGGATGTCGCCCAGACGGGGCCAAAAGACCCCACCGGGGACGGGATAACTCCCATACAGTCGAATCATGTCCATCGCGAACGTCTCGCGATTCCTTCGGCCTGCCGACCTCGGGGCGGCGGTCGCCGCAGTCCGCTCCGGAGCGCTCCCGGTCTCCGGTGGAACCGACCTCATGCTGCACCCTCCGGCCCGGCCGACCGAGCTCGTCGATCTGATGGGCTT
>DNGH01000095.1:0-4780 GCA_003486285.1 Actinomycetota bacterium | reverse complement strand
CTCGCCGACGGCATCGTGACGACGATGCTGGTCGAAGTGGGCTCTCCGCTGCTGCGCAATCGGGCCACCATCGGCGGGCACCTCGCCCGGGGCCGGCTCTCCGACGTCATCCCGGTGCTGCTCGCCCTGGATGCCACGATCACCTGGAACGACGGATCCGATCACACCCAGTCGCTCGCCGCCTTCTACCGCGAGGGCAGGCACAAGACCCCCATCGTCATCACCGCGGTGACCATCCCCCGGTCGCAGCCGCCTTCGGGCGCCGCGTTTCGCAAGTTCACCCGCACCGCATTCGAACTGGCAATCCTGAACTGCGCCTGCCGCATCGACCTCGATGGAACCGGGAAGATCGCGACGGCAAGGGCCGTGGTCGGTGAGACCCCGTCGGTGGCCGCCTCTCTCGGCGATGTCGAGGTCTACCTCAAGGGCCGGACCCTCACCATCGAGACCATCGCCGGCGCGGCGCGCATGGCCGCCGAGGCGGTGCCGGCCCGTAGCGACGAGCGAGCCACCGCCGAGTACCGGCGCTCCCTCACCGGGACACTGGTGCATCGCTGCCTCACCGACATCGCGGAGCGGGTGGCGTGAAGATCACCCTCACCATCGACGGCAAGCCGTCCGAGGCGACGATCGACCCGGGTGAGTGCCTCATGGACGTGCTCCGCCGCCTCGGCCACACCAGCGTCAAGAACGGCTGCGACCGCGGCGACTGCGGATCGTGCGCGGTGCTGCTCGACGGGCGGGCCGTCAACGCTTGCCTGGTGTTCGCCGCCCAACTCGATGGCGCTGCCATCACCACGGTGGAGGGCCTCGAAGGGCCCGGGGGCCTCCACCCGCTGCAGTTCACCGCGCTCGACGGCGGTGCGGTGCAATGCGGCTTCTGCACACCCGGCATTCTGATGACGGCGCTCGATCTGCTCACCGACCATCCCGATCCCACCGAGGCGGAGGTGCGCCGGGCCCTCGCCGGCTCCTACTGCCGTTGCACCGGGTACGTGAAACCGGTGGCTGCGATCCTCACCGCGGCCGCACTGCTGCGGGACGGCCGACGTGACTGAGGAGCGCAACAAGTTCACCGTCGTCGGCGTCAGCGAGCGCAAACTCGATGGACGGGCTCTGGTGACCGGCGCCCCGGTGTTCGCCGGCGACGTCACCCCGCCGGGGGCAGTCCACATCGCCCTGCTCACCAGCCCGGTGGCCCACGCCCGGATCCGCAGCATCGACACCAGCGCGGCCGAGGCCCATCCCGGGGTCGTCTGTGTGCTCACCCACACCAACACCCCGGAGATGCGTTACACCACCGCCGGCCAGGGCCACCCCGAGCCGAGCCCTTACGACACCCGGATGTTCGACACCAAGGTGCGGTTCGTCGGCGATCGGGTCGCCGCCGTGGCCGCCGAGACGCTGCAAGCCGCCCGTGATGCCGCGGCGCGGATCACCGTCGACTTCGAGGAACTGCCGCCGGTGCTCTCCATCGATGCCGCCCTGGCGCCGGGTGCTCCGGTGATCCACGACGAGGGCGACAGCCTCGACGTGTTCGACGCCGCCCACAACATCGTGTCGGTCGTCGCCGCCCGCTCCGGCGACGTCGCCGCGGGACTCGCCGAGTCCGCGGTCACCGTCGAGACCACCATCGAGACCCAGTACGCCCAGCACGCCCCGCTCGAACCCCATGTCGTCGTCACCCATCTCGACCCCAATGGCCGGCTCGTGATCGTGTCCAGCACCCAGGTGCCGTTCCATGTGCGCCGCATCGTCGCCCGCCTCCTCGAATTGCCGATCCATCGAGTGCGGGTGATCAAGCCCCGTCTCGGGGGTGGCTTCGGGGTCAAGCAGGAAGTGCTGATCGAAGATGTCGCCGCGATGGTGACCCTGCGCACCGGACGCCCGGCCCGCTTCGAGTACACCCGGGAACAGGAGTTCGTGTCCGCCCGCACCCGGCACCCGATGCGGATCAAGGTGCGACTCGGCGCCAAGGCCGACGGGACGCTGCACGCCATCGACATGCAGGCGATCTCCAACACCGGCGCCTACGGTGCCCATGGGCTCACGGTGCTCTCCAATACCGGGTCGAAGACGCTGCCGCTCTACAACAAGGCGCCGCACGTGTCCTTCGACGGCAGGGTGGTCTACACCACACTCCCCGTCGCCGGCGCCTATCGGGGTTACGGCGGCACCCAGGGCTCCTTCGCCCTGGAGACCGCCATGGACGACCTCGCCGACAAGCTCGGACTCGACCCGGTGGTGCTGCGCCAGCGCAACCACATCCGCATCGGCGAGACCTCCCCGATCTTCGAGGAGCTGGGGGAGGGCCGCAAGGGGGCGCCCCAGATCATCACCTCGTGCGCCCTCGGCGAGTGCCTCCTCCAGGGCGCCGAGCGCTTCAACTGGATCGCGCGCCGCGCCCGCCATCCCGGCAACGGACCGATTCGGCGAGGGGTGGGGATGTCGGTGCACATGCAGGGCTCGGGCATCGCCCTGATCGACATGGCCGCCGCCACCATCAGGATGAACGACGACGGCTCGTTCCACCTGCTCACCGGTTCCACCGATCTCGGTACCGGCTCCGACACCGTGATGGCTCAGATCGCGGCCGAGGTGCTCGGGGTCGGTATGGACTCGATGCTGGTCACCGCAGCCGACACCGACCTCACCCCGTTCGACAAAGGCGCCTACGCCTCCTCCACCACCTATGTGTCGGGACGCGCCGTGGAACTGGCGGCTCGCAAGGTCCGTGAGCAGATCCTGGCGGTGGCTGCGGTAATGCTCGACACCACACCCGACGGGCTTGCGATCGTCGGCGGTCAGATCGAAGGACCGCACCGGGTGGTGTCGCTCGCCGAGATCGGAAGGCGCTCGTACTACGGGCCCGACCCGGCGCAGATCGCCGCCAGTGCCTCGTTCGTCCCCGAGGCGTCGCCGCCGCCGTTCATGGCGGCGTTCGCCGAGGTCGAGGTCGATGTCGAAACCGGACTGATCCGGGTGACCGACTTCCTCGCCGCAGTCGACTGCGGCACCGTCGTCAATCCCCTCATGACCGAGGGCCAGGTCGAGGGAGCCATCGCCAACGGCATCGGGTACGCCCTGACCGAGGAGATGCAGTTCACTCTGCGCGGCCGCGTCAAGAACCCCGACCTGGCCCGCTACAAGATCCCCGGCGCCGCCGACCTGCCCCCGATCACCGTGATCCTGGTCGACTCGTACGAACCTACCGGCCCCATGGGCGCCAAGTCGGTCGCCGAGATCGGGATCAACGGACCGCTGCCGGCGATCGCCAATGCGGTGCACCACGCCGCCGGGATCAGGCTGACCCGGCCGCCGTTCAGCCCGGAGAAGGTGTGGCGGGAACTGAGGAAGTCAGCAGTCGCCAGCCAGCAGTCGTCAGCAGGAAAGGCGACGTAAAGGTCCGGTCCTAGCCGCGACCGTCAGTTACCTTTCGAATAGTCATGGATCTGGATTCCAGCTTCGGCAGTGCGGCACGGGCCATTTCCAATCCATGCAACGTGTGCGGGCGGTTCCCGTCCAGGACGGTCGCTTTCCACCGCAACGTCGGACTCGTGTTCGCACGCCGGATTCACACCTTCCAGGGCGACCTCTGCCGCTCCTGCGGACGCGGGGTCTATCGCGATTTCCAGCACCGGAACATT
Organism: Actinomycetota bacterium; assembly: GCA_003486285.1. GTDB lineage: Bacteria > Actinomycetota > Acidimicrobiia > Spongiisociales > UBA11373 > UBA11373. The sequence goes on along the minus strand of DNGH01000095.1, from coordinate 1,133 downwards.
GCGCTGGGTCCGTGGGGGCTCATTTCCCTCTTCGCGACGTTGTACTACCTGGCGAACAACGCGATTCATGCGGCTTCGTTCCGCCGCGATCTCGATACGCCGCAACCGTCCGATCCCGAACTGGAGCGCAAACTGCAGGGACGGCCGGTGTTGCTCCGGCCAGGCGGCCTCGCCCTGATGGCTCTTCTGGGTTTCTTGGTGGTGTCGGGGATGATGAATTCCGGCAAGGCCGACAATGCACCCGAGGAGGCCCACTGGCGCGTCGGTGCGTGTGTCGTCTTCGACGGCAGCGTCGCCAACCCTGTTTCGTGTGGGTCGACGGAGCACGACGCGACCGTGACCAGGATCGTTGCCTCCGAGACGGCCTGCCCGGACACAACGGAGTGGTGGGTAGAGGTGGACGATCAATCGGTTGCCTGCCTCGAGGAGTAGCACCCAACCGGACACGACTCGTCGGTGACGCACTAGCGATTCGTCAGCGCTTGTGGTTCGGGCCTCCGCTCTACACGAGGGATAGGCTGCGTACGATGCCGTTGATGACCGCCGAAGACACCGCGGCCACCCGGCCTTGGTCGGCTCGGAATGGCCTCGCCATCCGGCTCCGGTTCGGCTTCGAGGTGGTGTCGGCGCTGGCTGTGTTGACCGTCGGGCTGTGGTTCGCAGTCGCGGGTTGGGGGGAGTTCACGAACGTCGCCGCCGTCGCCACGTTCTTGGTGGTCGGCGTCGCCGGTGCGATGCTGGTTGTCCCGCTGACTGTCGCCGCTCGTCACTGGGCGGCGGCAGGGGCCGCCTTTGCGGCCGTGCTTACGCCTTCCGGGTTTGCTTACCTGCCGAACCTTCTGATGGCCGTGGTGGCCATCATTGAGATTCGTCTCGCCATCGTGGCTCGGGCCGCAGGCAGGTGACCATGACCGTGCCCGGAGTCCCCATCCCCGACTCGCCGTAGCGATTGGCCCTGGTGACCTTCGATCCGGGGAACACCGATATGTAGAAGTCGGCGGCCTCCTCGGCCTGGTCCTCAAACCAGAGGAACGGCGTGATCTTGTGCATGGCACCTCCTCGTAGCTCCTCCATCCTTCCCCCCTTGTGGGGGAAGTGCCTCGGTGAGCGGAGCGAGCCGAGGCGATGGGGGG
>DNGH01000300.1 GCA_003486285.1 Actinomycetota bacterium | reverse complement strand
ATCACCTGGTTCGACGTCGAGATCACCTCCGACCCCACCACCTCCGGACCGTTCATCGCAGTCCCCAACCACCTGTCCGTCGGAGGCGACGGCATCAGCATCTACCTGATCCGCGACGGCAAGACCGCCTTCCACGGATACGCCCAGTGACCCACCCGGCTCCGGGAATGGGTCGCCGTCCGCGAGGCGACCCATTCCTGGTCTCTGCCGGTGCTGGGCGCATCCCCAGGTACCATCCCTCTGTATCCGAGGGAGGCACGCGTGCCGGCCACTGTGGTCGTCGGCGCCCAATGGGGCGACGAGGGCAAGGGCAAGATCGCCAACCTGTTGGCTCAGGAAGCCGACGTGGTGGTCCGCTATCAGGGCGGCAACAACGCCGGCCACACCATCGTCATCGGCGAGGAGACCTTTGCCCTCAGCCTGATCCCTTCGGGGGTGATCTACCCCAACGTGACCCCGGTGATCGGAAACGGTTGCGTGGTCGACCCTGCGGTGCTGCTCAAGGAGATGGAGATGCTCCGGTCCCGGGGCATCGACACCTCCCACCTCAAGCTCTCCACCAACGCCCATCTGATCATGCCCTACCACCGCAAGCTCGACGCGGTCAGGGAGCGGTATCTGGGCAAGCAGCAGATCGGCACCACCAAGCGCGGCATCGGCCCTGCCTACCTCGACAAGTTCGCCCGGGTGGGGATCCGGGTGCAGGATCTGTACGACCCCGGGATCTTCCGCGACAAGCTCGAGGCGGTGGTCAAGGAGACCAACAAGGTCCTGGTGAAGATCTACAACCAGCTCGCCTTCGACCCCGAGGAGATCGCCGTCGAGTACCTCGGGTATGCCGAGCGGCTCTCCGCCTACGTCGCCGACACCGCCCTCTTCGTCTGGGAGGCGATTCGAGCCGGCAAGAACGTCATCTTCGAGGGCGCCCAGGGAGTGATGCTCGACATCGATCACGGCACCTACCCCTTCGTGACATCTTCGAACCCGACCTCTGGTGGCGCTCTCACCGGGGTCGGGGTCGGCCCGCGCGACATCGACCGGGTGCTCGGGCTGACCAAGGCATACGTCTCCCGGGTCGGGACCGGACCCTTCCCGACCGAACTCTCCGACGACATCGGCGAGACCATGGTGCGGGTCGGAGGTGAGTACGGCACCGTGACCGGGCGCCGCCGCCGCTGTGGCTGGCTCGACTCCGTGGCGCTGCGGTATGCAGTCCGGGTCGGTGGCATCACCGAACTGGCCCTGATGAAGCTCGATGTCCTCTCCGAGTTCGACACCGTCCGCATCGCCACCGCTTATCTCTCCGAGGGCACGACGTATCCCGAGTTCCCCCGCCAGCAAGGAGTGCTCTACCACTGCACCCCGATCTACGAAGACCATCCCGGATGGGCAGTCGACATCTCCGCGGTGCGCAACTGGGACGATCTTCCCGCCACCGCCCGGACCTATGTAGAGCGGGTCGAGCAACTCGCCGGCGTCCCGATCCGCCTCATCTCCGTCGGCCCACAGCGCTCGGCCACCTTCGAGAAGCCGTGATCGAGCGGTACTCCCTCCCCGAGATGACCGCGGTGTGGTCGGAGGCGAACCGCCTGGCCATGTGGCAGCGGATCGAGGCTCTGGCCGCGGCGGGATGGGCGGCCGAGGGAACCGTCCCCGCCGCGGCGGCTGCGGCGATCGCCGCGGCCCCACCGGTGGATCCGGCCCGGTGGCGGGCTCGCGAGGAGGTGACCCACCACGACGTCGCCGCGTTCGTCGACGTGCTCGCCGAGAACTGCGGCGAGCACGGGCGGTGGGTGCACTACGGACTCACCTCGTCGGACGTGCTCGACACCGCCCTGGGGATGCAGCTGCAGGCGGCGGCCCGGCTGCTCGAGGAGCGACTCATCGCCCTCGTCGGTGCGCTGCAGCGCCTCGCCGCGACCCACCGCGACACGGTGATGGTGGGCCGCACCCATGGCATGTGGGCCGAGCCCACCACCTTTGGCCACAAGGTCGCCGGGTTCGGCTTCGAGTTGGTGCGCGCCACGCGGCGCCTCCAGTTCGCCGCCCACTCCGTCGCCTACGGCAAGCTCAGCGGACCCGTGGGCAACCACTCCACAGTTCCGCGCGCCGTCGAGGCCCACGTGATCGGGACCCTCGGCCTCAATGCCGAGCCGGCTGCCACCCAGGTGGTGGGCCGGGACCGCCATGCCGCCTTCCTCACCACCCTTGCGGGAATCGGAGCCTCGCTGGAGCGCTTCGCCACCGAGATCCGCCACCTGCAGCGCTCCGAGGTGGCCGAGGTCGCCGAACCCTTTGCCGAGTCCCAGAAGGGCTCGTCGGCGATGCCGCACAAGCACAACCCGATCCTGGCGGAGAACGTCGTCGGGATGGCGCGCCTGCTCCGGGGCTATGCCGTCGCCGGCCTCGAGGACGTCGCCCTGTGGCACGAGCGCGACATCACCCACTCCTCGGTCGAACGGGTAGTCCTTCCCGACGCCTGCCTCGCCCTCGACTTCGCTCTGGCCCGCACCACCCGCATCGTCACCGGCCTCACCGTCGACACCGCCCGGATGCGGGCGAACCTCGACGCCGCCCACGGAACGGTCTACAGCCACGCCGCGCTCCTCCACCTGATCCGCAGCGGCATGGGTCGGGACGCGGCGTATCGGATCGTGCAGGAGGCCGCGACGCAGGCGCTGGCAAGCGGGCGTCATCTCGGCGAGGTGCTCGGAGATCGGGTCGACACTGCCGTCTTCTCCGAGGAGTCGTACCTGTCCGAGGCCGGAACCGGGGTGGACCACTTCACTGCCGACATCACCGAGGACTGGCTTCGCACCCGTCCGAAGTGGTGAGAGGGGATCTCCGATGTCCCGGTTGCGCATCCACAACCTCACGGTCTCCCTCGACGGTTACGTCGCCGGTCCCGGCCAGAGTCTCGAATACCCCCTGGGCCGCGGCAGCGAGCGCCTGCACGACTGGGCCTTTGCCACCCGCACCTTCCGGGCGATGCACGGCATGGACGGCGGTGCGACCGGGATCGACGACGACTTCGCCGCCGCCGGTCAGGCCGGCATCGGTGCGACCATCATGGGGCGCAACATGTTCGGCCCGATCCGCGGCCCCTGGGGGTCTCCGGAGTGGAGGGGATGGTGGGGCGAGAACCCTCCGTATCACCACCCGGTGTTCGTCCTGACGCATCACCCCCGGCCGCCACTCACCATGGAAGGCGGGACCACATTTCACTTCGTCACCGGTGGCGTCCAGGAAGCCCTCGACCAGGCCGCCGAGGCCGCGGCGGATCGCGACATCCTGATCGGAGGTGGCGCCAACACCGTGCAGCAGTACCTGCGCGCCGGACTCGTCGACGAGATGCACCTGGCCATCGTCCCGGTGATCCTCGGTGGCGGCGCTCGCCTGTTCGACGACGTCGCCGGCATGCCCGGGTACGAGCCGGTCGCATTGGCTGCTTCCGCCTCCGCCATGCACGTCAAGATGTCCCGCATCGGGTCGTGATGGGGATCGTCGGCCGAGCCGGGCGCCCAGAGTCATGACTGGGGACCGGGGACTGGGGACCGGGGACTCTCGTACTCACCGCCGCGCCCTGTTCTCGGCCGTCTTCGTCACCGTCCTGTGGTCCTCGTCGTGGGTGGTCATCCGCGTCGGCCTCGACGATGCCGGGCTGGCCCCGATCACCTTCGCCGGACTGCGCTACGGCAGCGCCGCACTCCTGCTCCTGGCCGTCGTGCTGGCGCGGCCGGTGGCCCGGCGCGAACTGATGGCCCTGCCGCGCGTCCATCTCGGCCGCCTCGCTGCCCTCGGCGTGGTGTTCGTCGCCGTGACCCAGGGGGCGCAGTTCGTCGCCATCGATCACCAACCCGCCGCCACCACCAGCCTCGTGCTGTCGATGACCCCGCTCCTGGTGGCGGCCGCCTCCCGCCGCACCCTGGGTGAGGCCCCCACCGGTGCGCAGGTCGGTGGCGCGCTGCTCGTGGCGGCGGGCGCCATCGCCTACTTCTCCGGTTCGCTCGGCGCCACCGCCATCGGCATGGTGGCGGCGGGGATCGGACTCGGTTCGAACGTGGTCGCCGCCCTGATGGGTCGTTGGGTCAACCGCATGAAGCACTCCCTTCCCCTTGTCACCACCACCGTCTCGATGACCGTCGGAGCAGCGCTGCTCGTCGTCACCGGCCTGGCCGTGGAAGGGGTGCCCGAGGTCACGGCGAAGGCAGTGGCGGTGATCGCCTGGCTGGCCGTGGTGAACACCGCCTTCGCCTTCACCCTGTGGAACCACTCGCTGCGCCACCTCACCGCCACCGAGTCGGCCGTCGTCAACAACACGATGCTGGTGCAGATCGCGCTGCTCGCCTGGGTGTTCCTCGGCGAGGCTCCGAGCCCGGTGCAGATCATCGGCATCGTCGTGGTGAGCCTCGGAGTGATGTGGAGCCAGCGGCGCTGAGTCAGCGACGCAGGTTGCGACGCAGCAGGGCGGGATAGCCGACCAGCACGACCACGGCGAAGAGGAACCACTGTGCCGCATAACCCAGATGCGGTCCGAGCGACACCTCAGCAGGATCGGGCAATAGCGGCACCTCGGTGCTCTCGTCCCGGCTTGCGGTGAGGAGCAGGTACTCGCCTAGAAACTCGTAGTCGGCGAACGCCGCCTGGATCTCGGGGTCGATGCGGCGCACCGCCGGATCGAGGTCGTCGGGGATCGATGAGCCTGCCTCCGCCGGCCACAAGGTCCCTTCGATCACGGTGACGCCGGCATACGGCGCGGGGATGGCGGCGTCGAGGGGAATCCATCCCCGATCGACCAGGACCGCTCTGCCCTCGTCGAAGAGGAACGGGGTGAGCACGTGATAACCGGAGACTCCCCCTTGGGAGCGCAGCACCTTGGTCTGCAGCGACCCGTCGAAGCTGCCGGTGGCGCCGACCCGTCGATAGGACCCGGCCGGAGCCTCTTCGATGGGGACCGGCGGCAACGCCTGGGCAGCGGCGACGGTGTCGCGCAGGTCGGTCTTCTCCTCGTGGCGCCGCAGTTGCCACAACCCGAGATTCACGAAGGCGATCACCGTCACCAGAGCCAATAGATGCCCCGCGATCCAGCGAGGACGAAGCAGCGTGGACACGGCGAGATGGTACGACGCCCCCAGACCGACCGTCCCGACAGCCGCTCAGACCCGGCGGCGGCGGGCGATCACATCGGCGATGCCGGCCGGCATCGCCCGGCACCGGCACGCCATGGCATGTGCGATGTGCCACGAGACCCGTTGATCCAGATCGGCGTTCTTCGGCATCGGGTGCTCGCGGTGCCAGTCGCCGTTGACGGATGACAGATAGTTCATCGCACTCTCCCGCGATGTCCCCACCACCCAGCCTGGACCGCGCAGACGCGATCGGATAGGGCCAATGGTTGGGTACCGGGTTCCGGGTGCCAGGTGCCAGACTTCAGACTCCGGACCCGGAACCCGGCACCCGGAACCCGGGACCCTCTTCTTCCTGCTGCTCCACCACCAGACCCTGCAAGGCGTGGCCGATGGCCCCGTTACGGTCGAACAACTCGCTCTGGGCGACTCCGATGCCGTTCTCATCGATGTCGGTGCGCGAGCGCAGGCACACCCACTCGTCCACCGGATGACGATGCAGATACACCGTGAGGTCGGCGTTGATGAACAGCCAGCCTCGGGGAAGCACCCGGCTCAGGCCGTTGCCGAAGTCGGAGAACGCCGCCACCGTCTGAAACGGGGTCGGCCGCTCCCCCGCCACCAGTGGCATCGCCAGCCGCATCCACACCGTGGCCGGGCCTGGTTCGTAGAAGTCACCCTCCACGAACCGCGCCTCGGCGGCCCGGGTGTGAAACCACTCCCCGCCCGCCTCCCGCATCACATACGGGGGAAGTGACTCCGGTCCCGGGATCCGATCACGTCGGGGGTGCTCCGGCACCGGCTGGTCGATGAGCCGGATGCGCAGCGCCGAGGCCCTCGCCACCAGGGTCCCCTCGGCCTCCATCGTGGCGTCGATCACCTGGATGCGCTTGCCCGACCGCGCCACATGGGTGACGACTGTCAGCGGCCGGGTGGGAACCGGGCGCAGCAGATCGACGGTGAGGCGCACCACCATCATCGGCACCGGCGCCTCGACCCGCTCCACCTCCCGGGCGAAGAGCGCCGCCACCGGCCCGCCGTGCAGGGCATCGGGATACCACCCGGCGCGCGACGCCGCCGTGGGCAGGAACCTCTCGCCGTCGACTTCGAAGACCGCCGCGCTCATCCCGCGTAGCGGCGCAACTCGCGTCGCGCCACCGATCGCTTGTGCACCTCGTCGGGACCATCGGCGATCTGGAGGGTGCGGGCATGGGCGTAGAGGGCGGCGAGGGGAAAGTCATCGCTCACCCCGGCACCGCCGAGCGTCTGGATGCCGCGGTCGATCACCCAGGTCGCCATGCGCGGTACGGCCACCTTGATCGCGGAGATCTCGATGCGGGCTCCCTTGGCGCCGGCCGTGTCGATCAGCCAGGCCGCCTTGAGCACCATGAGCCGGGCCTGCTCGATGCGGATGCGCGACTCGGCGATCCAATCCATCACCACTCCCTGCTCGGCGAGGGTCTTGCCGAAGGCACGCCGCTCCAGGGCGCGGCGACACATCACGTCGAAGGCGCGCTCGGCCATGCCGATCAGACGCATGCAGTGGTGGATGCGGCCCGGACCGAGGCGGGCCTGGGCGATGGCGAAGCCGCTCCCCTCCTCGCCGAGGAGGTTGGTCCTGGGCACGCGCACCCCGTCGTAGAGGATCTCGGCGTGCCCGCCGCGTTCGTGGTACCCGAACACGTTGACGTTGCGCACGACCTTCACTCCGGGCGCATCCAACGGCACGAGCACCATGCTCTGGCGGTGATAGGTGTCGGCGTC